>JAUYDU010000448.1 GCA_030691665.1 Chloroflexota bacterium | reverse complement strand
ATGGCCACGGCCAAGCTGAGCAGCGTCACCTTCGCCAGCTTGGCAAACGGCCAGCGAGCCCAGCAGCCAACGCCCGACGGGCCCCGATAGGTCGGGACTCACTTCCCGCGGAGGTGCCGGTATGGCGGAAGCCCTCCTACGCCGACCGCTGGATGGCGCAACGGTGCACATCCCGCGGGGCCAGGTTTTTATTATCCCCGACCGCTGCAAGGGCTGCGACTTCTGCATCGACTTTTGCCCCCGCGACGTCCTCGTCGAGTCCCAGACGACGAACACCAAGGGATATCACTATCCCGTGGTAGCGCCGGGCAAGGACGGCGAGTGCGCCAACTGTCAGTTCTGCACCATCATCTGCCCCGAGTACGCCATCTACACTGAAGAGGCTCAGGATTCGCCTGAGGCGAATCCGCCTCTGGCGGAGGTTAGCCAGTGACTGGCAATGCTCGCGTCCTCACCGGCCAGCACTTCTTGATGGGCGACGTCGCCTGCGCCGAGGGCGGGCTGGCCGCCGGCTGCGACTTCTTCGCCGGCTACCCCATCACCCCTTCGACAGAGATCGCCGAGAGGCTATCCCGCCGTCTGCCGGAGGTGGGGGGTGTCTTCACCCAGATGGAGGATGAGATAGCCAGCATGGCCGCCATCATCGGCGCCTCCATGGCCGGCGCCCGGGCCATGACCGCCACCTCTGGCCCAGGCTTCAGCCTGATGATGGAGAACATCGGCCTGGCGGTGATGATGGAGGCCCCGTGCGTGGTGGTGGACGTCCAGCGGGGCTCCCCCTCCACCGGCCTCCCCACCCTGGCGGGACAGGCCGACGTGATGCAGGCTAAGTGGGGCTCCCACGGCGACTACGAGATCGTGGCCTATGCCCCTTCCTCGCCTCAGGAGAGCTTCGACCTGGTGATCAAGGCCTTCAACACCGCCGACCGCTATCGCATCCCCGTGTTCGTCATGGCCGATGAGGTAATCGGCCACACCGCGGAGCGGGTGACGATACCCCCCGCCGACCAGATCCCGCGGGTGCAGCGGAAGCGGCCCCGCTATGCGCCTGGGGACGAGTCCTTCTTACCCTTCCGAGCCGAAGATGAGGACTTGGTACCGCCGATGGTCCACGCCGGCGAGGGCTACCGAGTGAACGTTGACAGCCTTACCCACGACGAAAAGGGATATCCGGCCACCTTCGCCGAACCCCACGACCGCCTGGTGCGGCGCCTGGCAGCCAAGATCCGGCAGAATGCCCACCAGATCATCGAGTACGAAGAACTGCTCCTGGATGACGCGCAGGTGGTGGTGGTGGCCTACGGGTGCACGGCGCGCTCGGCGCGTCGAGCGGTGGCTCTGGCCCGCCAGGAAGGCATCCGGGCCGGGCTCCTGCGACTCATCACCCTGTGGCCCTTCGCCGGGCAGAAGGTGTGGGAGCTGAGCAGCCAGGCGGCGGCCTTCGTCGTGCCGGAGTTGAATCTGGGCCAGATGATCACCCAGGTGGAGCGGTTCACAAGCCACCCCGTAGTCGGCGTCAATCACGCCGGCGGGGCCATTATGCCGCCGGAGCCCATCCTGGATGCGATTAGAGAGGTGGTGATGTAGCCGTGGCCGAGATCGCCGTCGCCAGCCACCCCATTGATGCTGTCTTAAGACGTGACCGGCTGCCCCACATCTGGTGTCCGGGCTGCGGCATCGGCGCCGTCATGGCCTGCTACGCACGCGCTATCCTGGAGTCGGGCATACCCCTGGACAAGCACATCTGCGTGTCCGGCATCGGCTGCTCGGCGCGGGTTCCCGGCTACATGAACCTGGACACCTACCACACCACCCACGGCCGCGCCATACCTTTCGCCACCGGCCTAAAGCTGGTCAACCCCGAGCTCCAAGTGACAGTGTTCAGCGGCGACGGCGACCTGTTCGCCATTGGCGGCAACCACTTCATCCACGCCGCCCGCCGTAACATCGATATCAACGTCTTCTGCGTCAACAATTTCAACTATGGCATGACCGGCGGCCAGGCAGGACCCACTACGCCCATGGGCTCCTTCACCACCACGACCCCCTACGGCAACGTGGAGCCGCCCTTCAACCTGGCGGCCCTGGCGGCGGCCTGCGGCGCCGTGTTCGTGGCCCGCTGGACGGCCCTGCACGTGCGCCAGGCGCAGGAGGCGATGCAGCGGGCGATGCAGAAGAAGGGCTTCGCCTTCGTCGAAATTGTGGCCCCCTGCCCGGTGAGCTTTGGCAAGTCCAACGACATCGGCGAAGGTGTGGACGAGATGTGGATGTACCGCAAGCAGTGTGTGGTGAACGACGACGCGGACGTGACGAAGATAGATGTGACCATGGGCAAGGAGGCCGAGCTGGTGGTGGGCAACTTCCTGGACATCGAGAGGCCGGCCTACATGGGCTATGGCAAAGAGGTTCTGGGGGAGGCCTAGTGATGCGTCGGGAACTCCGTCTGGCGGGCTTTGGCGGGCAGGGCATCATCCTGGCCGGCTACATCCTGGGCAAGGCCGCGGCGCTGTACGACGGCAAGGAGGCGGTGTTCTCTCAGTCCTACGGGCCGGAGGCCCGCGGCGGCGCCTGCGCGGCCGCGGTGATTATCAGCGACGAGGCCATCGACTATCCTGTGGTGACCCGGCCCGACTACCTGGTTCTCATGTCCCAGGAGGCTTTCACCATCTACGGGCCGCTGGTGAACGAGGGCGGCATCGTGATCATGGACCGCGACCTGGTAGAGACCACCACCGAGGGCGAGCGCATCTATCGGGTGCCCTTCACCCGTCTGGCCGAGGAGCTGGGCAACCGCATCGTGGCCAACATGGTGATGCTGGGCGCTCTGGCTGCGGCCACGGATGTGGTGGGCCGAGAGGCCATGGAGGAGTCGATCCGCACCTCGGTGCGGGAGAGGACAGTGCCCCTGAACCTGAAGGCGTTCGCAGCAGGCTACGACTACCTGGCCCAGGGAGAGGCGGCATGAACGATACGGTATTGATCATCGGCGGCGGTATCGCTGGCGTTCAGGCAGCCCTGGACCTGGCCGAGTCCGGGAGCAAGGTGGTCCTGGTGGAGCGAAGCCCCACCATCGGCGGCAAGATGGCCGCCCTGGACAAGAACTTCCCTACCCTGGACTGCTCCATCTGCATCGAGGCGCCCAAGCTGTCGGAGGCGGGCGAGCACCCCAACATCGAGATCCTGGCCAATGCCGAAGTCGAGTCGGTGGAGGGCAAGGCCGGCCGCTTCCGCGTCGGCATCCGCCAGCGGTCGCGCTTCGTGACCAGCGAATGCACCCGCTGCAACCTGTGCGTCGAGGCCTGCCCGGTGGTGCTGCCCAACGAGTTCGACGTGGGCATGGCGTCGCGCAGGGCTATCTATACCCCCATGCCTCAGGCCGTCCCCGGGCCCTACCTGATAGACCTGGAGCACTGCCTGAACGACCCACCGAACTACCTGCCCTGCAATCGCTGCATCGAGGCCTGCGGCCCCAAGTGCATCGACTTCCTGATGCCGCGCGAGGAGCGGCTCACCCGGGAGGTGGCCTCGATCATCGTGGCCACCGGCTATGACCTCGTCGACCCCGCCCTGCTGCGCCACTACGGCTACGGCAGGCATCCCGACGTCCTGACATCCATGGAGTTCGAGCGCATGCTCACCTCGGCGGGGCCCACGGGCGGCGAGATCATCAAGCCCTCGAATGGTAGGCACCCTCACAACATCTTCTTCGTCCTGTGCGTGGGCTCGCGCGACCGCCATTTCTACCGTTATTGTTCTCGCTTTTGTTGCATGTACTCCATCAAGGAAGCCTTCCAGGCCATCGACCACGGCGTTAAGGACGTCACCCTCCTGTACATGGACGTACGCGCCTACGGCAAGGGGTTCGACGCCTTCTTCCAGCGCACCCGCGAGGAGGGGGCCAAGTTCATCCGTGGCCACCCCGCCGAGATCGCCCCCAACGGCCACGGCCTGCGGGTGCGCTACGAGAACACCGACACGGGCCGCCTGGAGACAGCCGAGGCCGACATGGTGGTGCTGGCCACGGCCGTGCGCCCGCCCGAGGGCCTGGTCCAGCTAGCCGAGGTCCTGGGCATCGATGTGGCCGAGGACGGCTTCTTGCAGGCGGTGGAGGCCAAAGGGGGGCTGATCACTACCACCCGGCCGGGCATCTATGCCGCTGGCTGTGCCAGCGGCCCCAAGGACATCCCCGACAGCGTGGCCGAGGCGAGCGCCGCCGCCGCCTCTGCCCTCACCCACATCGGCCACAGGTCGTGGCCCGAGCCGGAGAAGGCGGAGCCCATCGAGGATGTGGCGGAGCCGCACATCGGCGTCTTCGTCTGCCACTGCGGCTCCAACATCGCCGGCGTGGTGAACGTGCCGGAGGTAGTGGAGTACGCGCGCGCCCTGCCCGACGTGGTGCACGCGCAGGCCCAGATGTTTAGCTGCGCTGGCAACACTCAGCAGGAGATCGCCGACGCCATCCGCGAGAAGGGGATCAACCGGGTGGTAGTGGCGGCCTGCTCCCCCAAGACCCACGAGGGCACCTTCCGCCGCGTCTGCCTCAAGGCCGGCTTGAATCCCTACCTGCTGGAGATGGTAAACCTGCGCAACCAGGACTCCTGGGTACACAAGCAATACCGGGACGAGGCCGACCTCAAGGCCATGGACATGGTGAGGATGGGGGTGGACAAGGCCCGCCTGCTGGAGCCCCTGGAGATCAGCCACCAGCCGATGGTGCAGACGGCCCTGGTGATCGGCGGCGGCATCGCTGGCATGAGCGCCGCCGCCAACCTCGCTCGCCAGGGCTACG
The DNA here is from genome assembly GCA_030691665.1 of Chloroflexota bacterium. GTDB lineage: Bacteria > Chloroflexota > Dehalococcoidia > SM23-28-2 > SM23-28-2 > JAUYDU01. Next base: position 4,764 of record JAUYDU010000448.1, on the reverse strand, counting down.
AAACGCACCTGGTGGAGAAAGAGCCCGAGTTGGGTGGCCTGTTGCGCAGTCTGGACGAGCTCGCCCCCGGCGGCCTGGAGGCGCGGGAGTTGCTGGAGGAGAAGAGGAGAGAGGTGGAGGCGGCCGGCGTCCACGTGCACGTGGGAACGGGGGTGGAGGTCATCGGCGGCTACGTGGGCAACTTCACCGCCCGCCTCAGCGACGGTGAGGAGATCAGGGCGGGCGCCGTAATCTTGACGATGGGCGCTCTGCCCTATCAGCCCAGCGAGTTCAGCTACGGCCAGGACCCGCGCGTCATCACCAACCTGGAGCTGGAGGCCCTGCTGCCCGACGTGGCCGGAGAGCACGTCACCTTCATCGGCTGCGTGGGCTCGCGCCGCAACGGCAGCGCCCAGACGGGCGACCGTCCGGTCGGTTGCTCTCGCTACTGCTGCGAGTCGATGGTCGGCCAGGCCCTGCGCCTCCAGCGGGCGGGCAAGAAGGTGCGCATCCTGTATCGCGACATCCGCACCTTCAGCCGAGAGGCCGAGGAGATGTACGAAGAGGCCGCGCGGGAGGGCGTCCAGTTCTTCCGCTACGACCCCGACAGCCCGCCGGAGGAGGTTGTCCAGTACTCCGACGGCATGATCTCGGTGAGGGACGAGCTTCTGGGGGTGCCGCTGCGCATCCCCACCGACCTGCTGGTGCTGACGATAGGCCTTCAGCCCCAGGAGGAGACGGTCTCCGAGCAGCTCAAGGTGGCGCACAGCGAGGACGGCTTCCTTCTGGAGCGCCATCCCAAGCTGGGCCCGGCCGAGGCGCCCTCGCCGGGCATCTACCTGGCGGGGACGGTGCAGTACCCCAAGGACGTGCGGGAGAGCGTCGCTCAGGCCCTGGCCGCCGCCGCCAAGGCGGGGACGGTCCTGGCGCGGGACACCATCGAGAAGGAGCCGATCACCGCCCACCTGGTCAAGGACAAGTGCATCGTGTGCGGCATCTGCGTCCCCGCCTGCCCCTTCGGGGCGATCGAGCTGTTCGGCAAGGTGAAGGAGGGCAGGGTCGAGTTCTACGAAGCGGCCTGCCAGGGCTGCGGCGCCTGCGCCGCCGTCTGCAACTACGACGCCGTCATCATGCCCTACTTCACCAAGGAGCAGATCCTGGCCCAGGTCGACGCCGCCCTGGCCGAGAGGCCCCAGGAGAAGGTGGTGGTGTTCGCCTGCAACTGGTGCTCCTACGCCGGCGCTGACCAGGCGGGCATCGAGAAGATCCAGTACCCGCCCTCGGCTCGCATCATCCGGACGATGTGCTCGGCGCGCATCGAGGAGGACTTCGTGGCGCGCGCCTTCGAGAAGGGGGCGGGAGCCGTCCTGGTGACGGGCTGTCGCCTGACGGAGAAGGGCTCCGACTGTCACTACAACTATGCCAACGTGCAGACCCTCAAGCGGTTCCAGTTCTGGCATCGCAAGTACACCCGTCAGGGCATCGAGCCTGAGCGGCTTCAGCTTCAGTGGATCTCGGCGTCGGAAGGCAAGAAGTTCGCCGCCAAGATGCGGGAGATGCATGAGGTAGTGCAGAACTACACCCAGAGCCTAGCCCAAGGAGTGCCCAGCGGTGAGCCAGCCAGTTGACAGTGTGCTCCTAGAAGACAAGACGTGGGAACGGGTCGCCGAGGCCACGGGCGGCGCGGCCGCGCCCTGCTTCCAGTGCGGCGTCTGCACCGCCATTTGCCCCTGGGGTCTGGTGAAGGACGAGACCGTCAGCATCCGCAAGATGGTCCGCAAGGCCCAGCTCGGGCTGCCGAGCTGGAGCGACGAGGTGTGGCTGTGCACGACCTGCCAGTGGTGTGAGGCCCGCTGCCCCCGCGGCGTGGACATCACCAGGGTGATCCTGGGGCTGCGCCGGCTGGCCTGGCAGGAACGGGAGATACCCCACGGCCTGCCCTCCCTTCTGTGGGACGTCTACTTCGACGGCAACACCTGGGGCCGACCGCCCTCCCAGCGATCGCTGTGGACCCGCGGCCTGGAGATCAAGGAGTTCTCGCCCGCGGACGACGTGCTCTTCTACGTGGGGTGCACCCCCGCCTACGACCGACGCAGCCAGAAGGTGGCTCGCGCCCTGGCGTCGGTCCTGGAGACGGCCGGCGTCAAGTTCGGCACCCTGGGCGACCGCGAGCCCTGCTGCGGCGACGCCGTGAGGAGCGTGGGCCACGAGGAGTACCTGGCCGAGCTCATCGACGCCAACGCCCGCCTGTTCGAGGAGGCAGGCGTGGCCACCCTGGTCGCCATCTCCCCCCACTGCTACGACATGTTCGCCAACCGTTACCCCAACCTCAGCGGGTCGTTCCGGCCCCTGCACTACACCCAGTACTTATTAGAGCTGATCGAAGAGGGGCGGCTGAAGTTCGAGAATGAGTTGCCTCTGAAGGTGACCTATCACGACGCCTGCTATCTGGGCCGCCGCAACTCCCTGTACGAGGAGCCGCGCCGCATCCTTCAGGCCATCCCCGGCCTGGAGCTGGTGGAGATGGAGCGCAGCCGCGAGGACGGCCTGTGCTGCGGTGGCGGCGGCGGCCGCATGTGGCTGGAGACGGCCGCCGGCGAGCGCTTCGGCGACCTGCGGGTCAAGGAAGCGCTGGAGACGGGAGCAGAGGTTCTGGTCACCTCCTGCCCCCACTGCATCTCCTGTCTGGAGGACAGCCTGAGCGTGCTCGGGGCGTCGGGACTGCGGGTGAGGGACCTGGTCGAGGTGGTGCATTCGGCTCTTGGGGCTCAGAGTCAGGCCGCCACCAGCGACGTTGCTTCGGGGAGGTCGTAGAGCGTGACCAAGCCAGCCTACCCTCCTGAGGAAGCCCGCGGCCTCTGGGTCTACCTGGAGCAGGACCAGGGCCGTCTCGAGGGCGTATCCCTGGAGCTTCTGGGCAAGGCCAGGGAGATGGCCGACAGCCGCGGTATGGCTGTCACCGGCGCTCTCCTGGGCGACCAAGTGAGCGCCCTGGTCCAGGAGGCCATCGCCACTGGCGCCGACGAGGTGCTAGTGGCCGAGCACCCGCTCCTGCGCCTCTACACCACCGATGGCTACACGAAAGTGTTCTCCCAGCTCATTCTGGAGCGAAAGCCGGACATCCTCCTCCTGGGGGCCACCGCCAACGGGCGCGACCTAGCCGGACGGGTGGCCGTACGGGTGCGCACCGGCCTGACGGCCGACTGCACCAACATGGCTCTGGAGGACGGCACAGGCCTCCTCGTCGGCGAGGTGACCGGCTTCGGCGGCGGCGTCCTGGCCTACATCAAGTGCCCCGACCATCGACCCCAGATGGCTACCGTGCGTCCGGGCGTGTTTGCCCCGCCGCAGCCGGACGCCAGCCGTCGGGGCAAGGTCGTGACGGTGCCGGTGGATCTTTCCCAGGAGGACGTCAAGGTTCAGGTGCTGGAGCACGTGACGGGCCAGGGGCTGGACATCACCAAGGCGGAAGTGCTGGTGGCCGCTGGCCGCGGCTGCCGCGGCGACTTCACCCTCGTCAACGAACTGGCCAGCCTTCTGGGCGGCGAGATGGGGGTGTCGCGCGTGCCCGTGGACCAGGGTTGGGCGTCCCGTGACCGCATGATAGGCCAGACGGGCTACGTCACTCGTCCCAAGCTGGCCATCGTCTGCGGCATCAGCGGCGCCTTCCAGTTCACCGTGGGCATCGAGAAGGCAGAGACCATCGTGGCCATTAATCTCGACGACGAAGCCCCCATCTTCGAGCAGGCCGACTACTGCGTCGTGGACGACATGTTCCAGGTCTTGCCGCCCCTGATCGAGGCCATCAAGACCGCTCGCGGAGGCAACGGCGGGAGGCAAGGGTGATGCGAGCGCTGCACGTCATCGTGTGCCTGAAGGTGGTGCCCAAGCCGGAAGAGGTGACGGTAAACCGGGAGACGATGACCATCGAGCGGGCCAACGTTCGCTCGGAGATCAACCCGGCGGACATGAACGCGCTGGAGCTGGCCCTCAGCCTGAAGGAGCAGCACCAGGGCAGGGTCACCCTGGTGGCCATGGGGCCGCCCCTGTTCGACCCGTACCTGCGGCTGGCCCTGGCCATGGGCGCCGATGCCGCCTACCTGCTGAGCGATAGGGCCTTCGCCGGAGCCGATACGCTGGCCACCTCCTACACCCTGGCCGAGGGCATCCGCAAGATCGGCGACTACGACCTCATCCTCTGCGGCGAGGAGTCCTCAGACGGCGCGACGGCCCAGGTGCCGCCGGGCATCGCCGAGTGGCTGGGCATAGCCCAGATCACTTATGCTCATGACCTGGAGGTGCTCAGCGAGGCGCGGACGGCCAGGGCCAGGCGAGAGCTGGCCGGCGGCCACGAGGTCATCCAGGTGCCCCTGCCCTGCGTGGCTTCGGTGGTGGTGGGCGCCAACGAGCCGCGCTTCATGGACATGGAGCGCAAGGCCTGGGCCCAGGGCGAGGGGCGAGTGACCGTGTGGACGGCCCAGGACCTCGGCATCGACGAGGAGATGATCGGCCTCAAGGGGTCGCCCACCATTGTGAGCGGGGTGGAGCAGGCCGCCGCCGTCCAGCGCAAGCGCGAGTTCCTGCGGGGGACGCCCCAGGAGGAGGCCCAGGCCCTGGTCGAGCGGGTGAGGAGCTACCTGTAGCGGCCGGCCGCCTGGGTGACTGGTTCACGGTTGGTGGGTTTTGAATCGACACTGCGGGATAAATCCCGCAGCTTGTGAGGTCGAATCTACGAAGCTGCGGGTTTCAACCCGCAGGGACATGTTTCAGCCTTGCCAGACCGCT
>JAUYDU010000430.1 GCA_030691665.1 Chloroflexota bacterium | reverse complement strand
CCGTCTACCAGCTTCTCCAGCACCCAGCACAGGTAGGCCGGGTGGATGCGATACATGGTGGGGCAGGGGCAGACCACCGGGTCCAGGCAGAACACCAGCTTGTCGGGGTTCTCGCGGGCCAGGCGGGACACCAGGTTGATCTCGGTGCCCACCGCCCACCGGCTGCCCGGCGGCGCCTCGCCGATAGTGTGGGCGATGGTCTCGGTGGAGCCATCGTAGTCGGCGGCCTGCACCACCTCCAGGCGGCACTCGGGGTGGACGATGACCTGGATGCCGGGGTACTTCTCCCGCGCCTGCCGGATCTGGTCGACGGTGAAGCGCTGGTGGACGGAGCAGTGCCCCTTCCAGAGGATCATCTTGGCCCGCTCAAGGTCGGCCGGGGTGTTGCCGCCCAGGTTGCCCGGCGGCAGGGTGTAGTCCCAGACGGCCATCTCGTTCAGCGGGATACCCAGCTTGACGCCGGTGTTGCGGCCCAGGTGCTGGTCGGGGAAGAAGAGGGCGCGCTCGGCCCGCCCCAAGGCCCACTCTACTACCTTGGGGGCGTTGCTGGAGGTGCAGACGATGCCGTCGTGGCGGCCGCAGAAGGCCTTGAGGCTGGCCCCTGAGTTGATGTAGGTGACGGGGATGATGCCGCCGATGCCTGCCTCCGTCAGCTCGTCCCAGCAGGCGTAGACGTCGTCGGGGGCGGCCATGTCGGCCATGGAGCAGCCGGCGGTCATGTTGGGCAGCATGACGACCTGGTGGGGGCCGGAGAGGATGTCGGCCGCTTCGGCCATGAAGTGGACGCCGCAGAAGACGATCCACTCCTTGTCCCGCTGCTCGGCGGCCCAGCGGGCCAGCTTGAGGGAGTCGCCGCGGTAGTCGGCGAACTGGATGATGTCCTCCCGCTGGTAGTGGTGGCCGAGGATGACCAGCCTGGGCGCCAGCTTGGCTTTGGCGGCGTGCACCCGCAGGATGAGCTCGTCGGCGGTGAGCGACCAGTACTCGGCGGGGATGTCCTGCTGCCAGAAGGCGAAGGCCGTCTCCTCGGCCAGGGGCACCGTGTCCAGGGGGCGATCGGTGGTGCACTCCATCGCCTCGGTGAGCAGGATCTCTTCGGTGATTTCCTTCGTCATACGTTCACCCCGACGGCTCAGGGCCCTGCCCTGAGCCACGGCTTCTCGTGTGGAGGCCTAAGGGTCGTTAGCAATTTGATTGCTCCCTGCGGGTTAAAACCCGCAGCTTGGATGGAAGCTGCGGATTTCAATCCGCAGAGATGTGTTGTTTAGTGAATGGTCATAAGGCTGCGGCATCATTTGTGTTCCCCATGACGCGCCCCTCAGGGTGCGGTGCCGCGTTCGCCACCTGCTGGCCCTGGAGGGACCAGGCGCTGGTCTTCTCGATGCGCACTGCCACGATATCGCCCGGCCGCCCCTTCGCTCCGCTCAGGGCAGGCTCCTGGCCGGAGAGGTGGACGATCTTGTCGGTGCGGGTGCGGCCACGCAGCCTGGGCCGAGGGTCGGCGGAGGCGTTTCCCCGGTGGTCGGCGGTGTCGTCATGGGTCTTTGTCGGGGTCTGAAGACCCTGACCTACATTTCGCTTAGGCGGGGGCGGTTCGCGAACCGCCCCTACGTTCTCGAAGAGCACCTCCTGGACGCTGCCCTGAAGGCGGGCGTTGATCTGGGCGGCGATGCCCTCCTGGAGCGCCTCGACGGCGTGCAGGCGCTCCATCTTCACTTGCTGGGGCACGTCGTCGGCCAGGGTGCGCCAGGCGATGGTGCCCGGCCGCGGCGAGTAGGCGGCCACGTGCACCTTGTCGAAACGGAGGTCGGCCAGGAGGTCGTAGGTGCGGCGGAACTCTGCTTCCGTCTCGCCGCAGAAGCCGACGATGACGTCGGTGGTGATGGCGGCGGCAGGCAGCCAGCGGCGGATCTTCTCCACCACCTGGCGGTACTCGCTCAGGGTGTAGCCGCGGCGCATGCGGGCCAGGACGCCGTCGTCGCCCGACTGGACGGGGATGTTGAAGCACTCGCACACCTTGGGCAGCTCAGCCACCGCCCGGATGATGTCGTCGGTCATATCCTTGGGGTAGGAGGTGAGGAAGCGGATGCGCTCCAGGCCCTGAATGTCGTGGACGGCGCGGAAGAGGTCGGCCAGGTTGGGCCTTTCGGGAAGGTCGTGGCCGTAGGCCTCCACCGTCTGGCCCAGGAGGGTGACCTCCTTGACGCCCCGCTCGACCAGCACCTGCACCTCGTGGCGCACGTCGGCGATGGGGCGGCTGCGCTCGCGGCCGCGGCGGTAGGGGACGATGCAGAAGGTGCAGAACTTGTTGCAGCCGTGGATGACGGGAACGTAGGCGGTGGGGCCAGGGTTCTGGGGGAAGGTCTGGGGCCAGAACTCGCCGCCCAGGCCGCTCTCGGGCTCGACGGCGGCGAGGACGTCGGCGAAGGCCTGGGGGCGGGCGAAGGCGTCCACAAAGGGGAAGCGCTGCTGGAGGTCGTGCGGGCGCAAGCCCACTAGGCAGCCCATGACGGCGATGCGGAGGCTGCCGTTGCGCTGCTCCTTGAGCCTGCGCAGCATGCCCAGCTTGCTCACGGCCCGCTGCTCGGCCTTCTGGCGGACGACGCAGGTGTTGAGGACGACGAGGTCCGCCTCCTCGGGCCGGGGCGCCTCGTCCCAGCCCAGGCGGTGGAGGCCGGCGGCCAGCTTGGCCGAGTCGGCCTCGTTCATCTGACAGCCGACGGTCCAGATATGGTAGCGGGGCATCGTCTTCCGGCGGGAAAAACGACCCGCCCGCCTCAGGCGGGCGGGCAGCTCCTGGCGGGCGCCGCCTGGGATGCCAAGAATCCTTCTCTACTGCGATTGTAGCATCAGCCTGGGAGGCATTCAAGGCGGCCAGGCGAGGGCGGCTATGGAGCGTTGCCCCCGAAACCCGATACACTGGTCGTTGTCATGGAGAGCCCGGAAACAGAGGACCCTTCGCTTCGCTCAAGGGCAGGCCCTGAGCCGAGCCAGGGGCAGAGTGAGGCCGCTCCCGCCGCCGCGAGGGCGCGCGGTCTGTCCCTTCGCTTCTCTCAGGGCGGGCTCTTTCGCTGCGCTCGAGGCAGGCTCTTCGCCTGGTGGCTGCGGCCGCAGGGGCTGCCCCGTCCAGTGCTGTACGGCGGCGGCTTGGCCCTCATCCTTATCTTTGTCGCCATGGGCATCGTCCCCTTCGTGATGGGCGTCGATCAGGACGACCTGGAGGGTCTGGGCTACGCGGGGGTGTTCGTCGCCAACTTTCTGGGCACGGCGACGGTGTTCATCCCGGTTCCGGGGCTGACGGCGGCGGGCCAGGCCCTGATCGTGGCTACTGCCCAGACCCTCAACCCTGTGGCCGTGGCCTTCGCTGGCAGCGCCGGTATGACCCTGGCCGAGAGCACCGCCTACCTCACAGGCTTCCTGGGCCGCGAGCTGAGCGAGCAGCGCTCGCAGCCGCTGCGGGGTCGGTTGGGGCGGACGCTGCGGCGGGCGGCGGGCTTCGTCGACCGGCTGATGCTGCGCTACGGCTTCGTGACCCTGCTGGTGCTGGCGGCGGTGCCCAACCCGGTGTTCGAGTTCGCCGGGATCACGGCGGGGGCAGTGCGGATGAACTTCTGGCGCTTTCTGCTGGCGGTGGCTATCGGCAAGACGATTCGGGCCCTGACCCTGGCCTTCGTGGGGA
>JAUYDU010000415.1 GCA_030691665.1 Chloroflexota bacterium | reverse complement strand
ACGTCTACGTCTTCTACTCCGAGCCCGATGCGGACGGCCAGCCCCAGCGCCAGCGGCTGGTGCGCTTCACCGAGGTGGACGGGGTTGGCCGAGAGATGCAGGTCATCCTGGACGACCTGCCGGTGGGCCCCGAGTGCTGTCACAACGGCGGCCGGATCAAGTTCGGGCCCGACGGCAAGCTCTACGTGTCCATCGGCGACGCCCAACGCCAGGAGCGGGCCCAGGACCTGGGCAGCCTGGCGGGCAAGATCCTTCGCCTCAACCCCGATGGCTCCATTCCCGCCGACAACCCCTTTGCGGGCTCGCCCGTTTACGCCCTGGGGCTGCGCAACCCGTTCGGCCTGGCCTTCCACCCGCTGACGGGCCAGCTCTTCGCCAGCGACAACGGCCCCTCCGGCTTCGACGAGCTGAACGTGATTCGGGCCGGCGCCAACTACGGCTGGCCGCACGTGACGGGCGCGGCGGGCGACTCTCGCTTCGTGGACCCGATATGGTCGAGCGGCCCGACGTCGGTAGCCCCCACTGGCATCGCCTTCTACACGGGCGACCCCGCCTCTGGCGGGCCGGGGTTGGCGAACGACCTCTTCCTCTGCACCTGGAACGAGGGCCGGCTGGAGCGACTGCGCCTGGCGGAGCCTGCGTTCGACCAGCTCCTGAGCAAGGAAAATAGCGGCCACACCTGTCAGCTCGATGTGGTCAGCGGCCCGGACGGCGCCCTGTACTTCTCGGACGAGGGCCACATCTACCGCTGGGGGAGATGAGGGCCTAGCTCAGACCGCGGCCGCGCAGGCGGGGGTCCAGAATATCCCGCAGGGCATCGCCCAGCAGGTTAAAGCCGAGGACGGTGAGGCTGATGGCGGTGCCGGGGAAGATGGTCCACCAGGGGGCTTCCTCCAACCAGCTACGAGCGGCGCTCAGGTCGGCTCCCCAGGAAGGGGCCGGCGGCGGCACCCCCAGCCCCAGGAAGCTGAGGCTGGCCTCGGCCAGGATGGCTACGGGCAGGAGGATGCTCACCAGGACGATGATCAGGGCCATGATGTTGGGCAGGACGTGCCCAGCCATGATGCGCAGGTCGGTGGCACCCAGGGCGCGGGCGGCCTCCACGTACACGTTCTGCTTCTCTGAGAGCACTGCCCCGCGGACGATGCGGGTCACCCCAGCCATCATCCCGATGCCGATGGCCACGGTGAGGATGCCGATGTTTATGTTCTTGCTCTCGGATAGGGGTGTGTGATCGATGACGAACTGGCGGGGGCCGCTGTCGGGGTTGCCCAGCACTGACATGATGGCCAGCAACAGGATCAGGGCCGGGAAAGCCAGGGCCACGTCGACTGTCCGCTGAATGATGCTATCGACGCGGCCGCCCAGATAGCCCGAGGCCAAACCGAGGGCGGTGGCCCCGAAAACGCCGAAGAGCACCGAAACCAGGCCCACCTCCAGGGTCAGCCTGGCCCCGAACACTACCCGGCTGAACACGTCCCTGCCCAGGCGGTCGGTGCCGAAGACGTGATCGAGGGTGGGTGGCTGTAACACCTTGGTCTGGGAGGGCGCTGTCTCTGGATCATAGGGGGCGATGAGGGGCGCCCCTATGGCGGTGACAACCAGGACGAAGATGACCACCAGCCCGAACACCCCCAGGGGGTGATGGCGCAGGGCGAGAAGAACCCGCAGGGGGCCATACCTGCGCCGCTCGGCCCTTAGCTCCCACTCCGCTGGTACGGCTACTTCCCTAGCCACCGCTGTCTCCTATGCATAGCGAATGCGAGGATCGAACCAGGCGTAGACCACGTCCACCGCCAGGTTCACCAGCACGAAGACGGTGGCCGAGATGAGCACCAGCCCCTGGACGATGGGGTAGTCGCGCAACAAGATGGACTCCAGAGCGAGCCGCCCCAGGCCCGGCAGACCGAAGATCATCTCCAGGATCACCGTGCCGCCCATCAGGCCGCCGATGTAGAGGCCAAGCACCGTCACCACCGGGATCATGGCGTTCTTGAGGGCGTGGCGGGTCACCACCGTTCGCTCGCGCAGGCCCTTGGACCAGGCGGTGCGAATGTAATCGTTACGCATCACTTCCAGCAGGGAGGAGCGGGTCAGGCGCATGAGCCCGGCGGCGATAGCGGTGCCCAGGGCGAGCGAGGGAAAGATGAACTGCTGAAGGTTGGTCCAGGGGTCCTCGAAGAAAGGTTTGTAGCCGCCCAGAGGGGGCGTCCAATCGAACCAGATGAGGGGCAACAGGATCAGCAGGGTGCCCAGGAAGAAGTTGGGGATGGACAGGCCGAGAACACTGAGGAAGCGCACCACCAGGTCCAGGGGCGTGTTGGGGCGCATGGCCGAGATGACGCCGGCAGGGATGGCCAGAGCCAGGGCGATGATGTTGGTCATGATCAGGAGCTCCAGGGTGACTGGAAAGCGATGCCTGAGCTCGCTGGCCAGGGAGACGTGGCTGAGCATGGAGGCGCCGAAGTCGCCGCGGAAGATGCCGCCCACCCAGTCGGTGTACTGCACCAGCAGGGGCCTGTTCAGGCCTAGCTGGTCCCGCACCCGCTCCAGGCACTCGGGGCTGCCCGTCTGGCCGCAGATGATCACCGCCACGTCGCCGGGTATGGCCCGAAAGAGGACAAATGTGGCGACGGAGATGCCGAAGAGGATAGGCACCAGGAGGAGAAGCCGCCGCAGAATATAGTTTCCCATGGGCCAGGGCTTGCCTCGCCGATCCTCCGCTGCTGGCTAGGCCTTGTCTAGCCAGAACTCCCAGTTGTAGTCGTTGGCATGGGTCTCCGGTGCGTCGGGCCACCAACCCTGCACGTAGTTCCAGTGGGCGGTGTAGTTGTAGCCGCTGGCGAGGGTGAACTGGGGGCCGTGCTCCCTGAGGATGAGACGCTGGGCCTCCAGGATGAGCTTTTGGCGCTCGTTATCATCGAAGCTGCGCTGCTGGGCGTCGATGAGGGCATCCAGCTCCTTGTTGCCGTAGTCGGTTAGGTTGCCGTTGCCGGAGATGCCCAGCGAGTGGTAGAAGGCGAGGGGGCGGTCCGGCTCCTCGTAGGGAAGCTGGATGAAGAAGGTCATGTCGAAGGCGCCGACCAGGAGGACGCTGCCCAGCCAGGCGCCCAGGTCCATGAGCTGGAGGTCGACCTTGATGCCCACGCGGCCCAGTTGCTCGGCGACCAGGGTGACGATGTCGCGCCAGTTGCCGGGGTTGTTGGCCGTCTTGAGGGTTACCGTGAAGCCGTCGGGGTAGTTGGCTTCTGCCAGCAGACGACGGGCGCCTTCGGGGTCGTACGTGTAGGCGGCCTGGAGCTCCTCCTGGGACAGAGCCCAGAAGTCGTGCCCCCAGGCGATGGGGCCGTTGATCTTCGCCTCGCCGAAGAAGATCTTGTCGATAATCTCCTGGCGATCGATAGCCAGATCTATGGCTTGGCGCACGCGGATGTCGTTGAAGGGCGCCTTGCCGGTCTTGACCCACAGCACCGGGTAGTAGAGGTCGGGTCGCTCAATGATGGTTATCTCCTCGTTCTTGCGCAGCTCCCTGACCCTGAGGGCGTTGAGGGTGGCCCCGTTGATGTCGTGCTGCTTGGACTGGAAGGCGGCGAGGAGGGCGGAGTCGTCGGGTATGACGATGTATTCGAGGCCATCGAGGTAGGGGCGGCCGGGAAAGTAGAAGTTGGGGTTCTTCTCCATCTCCACCCGTTCGGCCCGCACGAATCGCTTAAGCATGTAGGGGCCGCCGCTGATGGGGTTCTGCTTCAGGTCGCCGAACTGCTCCACCGCCTCCTTGGGGACGATGGCCCAGGTGTTGTTGGCCATCTCGTAGAAGGTGGGGGCGAAGGGCCGCTTGGTGGTGAGCCTGAAGGTGTAGTTGTCCACCGCCTCCAGCTTGTCAATGATCTGGGGGAAGCGCAGGTCTATCGATACCAGGGCACTGCTGCGGCGCTGGAAGCTATAGCGCACGTCCTCGGCAGTAATCTCGCGGCCGTCCACCGGCGGCTTGGGCTGGAACCTAGCGTTCTGCTTGAGCCTGAAGAGGTAGGTGTTGTCGTCGGGGTGCTCCATGCTGTCGGCTAGATTCATTACGGCCTGGCTACCGGCGCCCACGTGATAGAGGTAGCTGTACATCTTGGCCATGACGCTGAGGGCGGCTATGTCCTGATGGGGGTCGAGGCCGACAGGGTCGGTGCCGTAGCCGAAGCGGAGGACGCCGCCGTACTTGGGCTCTCCCGCCGCCAGGGTCGGCGACGGGGCTGGGCCTCCCCCTTCCTTCCCCCCCTCGCAGCCGACCACGGCCAGGGCGACGCCACCCAGGGCGGCCGCGGCGCCGGCCTGGAGGAGACGCCGGCGCGACATCCGGCGCCGAGCCAGCCGCTGCCAGTAGTTGGCGGGTTCCATAGCCCCCTCCTGCCATCTCCCCAACATGGCCGTCCTACCACCCATATAGCCCCACGGCGTCTGCCCTGTCAATGGCAGACCCCTAGGGTAACTGGTCCGCGGTCGGTGGGCTTTTTCTGAACCCTCGCCTGAAGGTGGTCAACAATTCAGTTCATCTCTGCCCCGATGAATCGGGGCAGCTTCCGTCCAAGCCGCCCCGATTATGGCCTTTGACAAAATAAGCCGACATGGTAACGACTTCGAAGGCGAGGGTCTTTAGACCCTCGCAGAATCACCGTCGGGATCTGATGGTCATTAAGAGAATAAGGTCTCAAGCCCGGCACAGCGCAATGTAGCGGAAGCCTTTAGGCTTCCACCCCAAGTCATGGAGGCCTGAAGGCCTCCGCTACTCCGCGCTCAGCGTCACTAATTCACTAATGGCCATAAGGCGGAGCCCCAGCCTTGCCTACGGCGGCCCCGCCTTCGGCGGGAACCTGCCTGCTGCCGCTAGGCCTTGTCCAGCCAGAGGTCCCAGTTGAAGATATTGGCGTAGGTGCCCGCCTCGTCGGGAGGCCACCAGCCCTTCACGCGGTTCCAGAAGGCGGCGTACATGTAGCTGCTGAACAGGGGCATGTGGGGACCGTGCTGCTGGATGATCAGGCGCTGCGCATCCTGGATGATCTTCTGGCGCTCGTTCTCGTCGAAGGTCACTCGCTGCTTCTCGATGAGCTGATCGATGTCCTTGGTGAGAACCCCGGCGGTGTTGCCGCCGCCGGTGACGCCCAGGGAGTGATAGAAGGTCAGGGGACGGTCGGGCTCGTCGTAGGGGAGCTGGACGGCGAAGCCCATATCGAAGTTGCCGGGGAAGGCCACCGTGGCCAGCCAGGTGCCCAGCTCCATGAACTGAAGGTCGACGTTGATGCCTACCCGACCCAGTTGCTGGGCGATAAGGGTGACGGTGTCGGCCCAGAAGCCGGAGACATTGGCCGTCTTGAGGGTCACGGAGAAGCCGCCCTCGTGGCCCGCCTCGGCCAGGAGCTGGCGGGCGCGGTCGGCGTCGTGCCTGAAAAAGGCCCTCAGCTCGTCCTGGGGCAAGGCCCAGAAGGTGTGGCCCCACTGGATAGGGCCGTTGAAGTTCCCCTCGCCGAAGGCGATCTTGTCGATCAGCTCCTGGCGGTCGATGGCCAGGTCGATGGCCTCTCGCACCTTGATGTCCTTGAAGGGAGGCCGGTTGAGGTTGAGCACCAGGACGGGATAGAAGAAGTTGGGGGTCTTGAATACGGTGACGTCCTTGTTCGCCTGCAAGTCCTTCACCCTGAGGGCATCCAGGCCTGCCCCGCTGACGTCGTGCTGGCCCGACTTGAAGGCGGCGAGCAAGGTATCGTTGCTGGGGATGACCACGTACTTGTAGCCGTCCAGGTAGGGACGGCCGGGGAGGAAGAAGTTGGGGTTCTTGATCATCTCCACGCTCTCGGCCCGCACGAAGCGCTGGAGCATGTAGGGGCCGCTGCCGATAGCGTTCTGCTTAAGGGTGTCGAACCTCTTCACCGCCTCCTGGGGGACGACGCACCAGGTGGGATTGCCCATCTCGATGAAGGCGGGTACGAAGGGCTGACCAAGGGTCACCTTGAAGGTGTAAGGGTCGGGGGTCTCCATCCCGCGCTGGATGAGCGTCCAGAACCGCTTGTCAATGGACAGGATGTCGGTGCCGCGGCGGGTGAAGCTGTAGCGGACGTCCTCGGAGGTGATCTCGCGGCCGTTGACGGGGTCGATATCGTGGAACTTGGCCCCTTGCCTGAGAGCGAAGATGAAGGTCTGACGGTCCGGCATCTCCATGCTCTCGGCCAGGTTCATTTGCGCCTGGCGGCCGGGGGTGAGGAAATAGAGGTTGCTGTACATCTTGACGAAGATGTCCATGCTGGCGAGGTCGGTGTGGGGATCGAGGCCCACGGGATCGACGGCCCGGCCCTGAACGAGCGTGCTGCCGTACTTGGGCTGGCCCGCCTGGGGGGTGCTGGTTCCCGCTGGCCCGGTCTTCCCTCCTCCCTCGCAGCCCACCAAGGCCAGGCTGGCGGCCCCCAGAGCCGCTATCGCTCCCGCTTTGAGGGCCACCCGCCGTGACAGGCGCCGAGACAAGGCGCGAGCCCAGTAGCTATCATGTTCCAGCATGGCAGGCTCCCTTCGCTTTGCTCAGGGCAGGCTCTGTTCTGGCCGGGACACCAGCATATCTATCGATAAGTTTCTTATAGCCGCTAAGGATGGTTCTGTCAACAAAGGGGGAGCTATCAGCGCTGGCGGAAGATTTTGCCGGGGAGAGAAAATCGCCCCGATTGGGCGAGGCATCGACACTTTCGCTCTGATGGTGCACAATCCTTAGGGTGGAGCCGCCTGTCGGGGCCGACAGGTCGGCCGACACTCGGCCCGGGCAGGCGCGATAGCCACCACTAGGCGGAGGAAAGGGCGATGAAGTGCTTGACCCGCACCTTCAGGGTGCGCACCAATACGGGGCCACAGTTCGTGGACATCACCGATCAGATCGTGGACATCGCCAAGGCCTCGGCTATCGAGAACGGCTTCGCCATCGTCTTCTCCCGCCATACCACCGCCGCCATCCGCATCAACGAGAACGAGCCCATGCTGCTGCGGGACATGGAGCAGTTCCTGACAAAGGTGGCTCCCGCTCACGCCTACTACAACCACAACGACTCCGCCCACAACGGCGCCAACCAGCACGACGACTCGCCCAACGGCCACTCCCACTGCCAGCAGCTCCTGCTGGGGGCGAGCGAGGCGGTGCCCATCGTGGGCGGCGATCTGCTGCTGGGCCAGTGGCAGCGCCTGTTCCTGGTGGAGCTGGACCGGGGGCGAGAGCGGGAGGTAGTAGTCCAACTGGTAGGGGAGTAGGTTGGAGCTTCCGTCCGTCCTCGTCCGCTATCGGGACGACCTGGACGCCTTCCTGCGAACGGCCCTGCCACGACAGGTCGGGGCGCCCCTCCTTTACCGGATGATGCGCTATCACCTGGGCTGGGAGGACGCCGAGGGCCGCCCCCTGACCCAGGCCGGCGGCAAGGGCCTGCGCTCCAGCCTCTGCCTGTGGGCCTGCCAGGCAGCGGGCGGCGACTGGCGAGCGGCCCTGCCGGCGGCGGCGGCGGTCGAGTTGGTGCACAACTTCTCCCTGGTGCATGACGACATCCAGGACGGCGACCGCGAGCGGCGCCATCGGCCGACGGTGTGGAGCCTGTGGGGGCAGCCCCAGGCGATCAACGCCGGCGATAGCCTGCTGGCCCTGGCCCGGCTCACCCTCCTGCGGCTGAGCGATGGCGGCGTCGAGCCAGCCAGGGTCGTGCGGGCCGGCCGCATCCTGGACGAGGGCTGCCTGGCGATGATCGAGGGGCAGTGCCTGGACATCGGCTTCGAGGAAGAGAGCCAGGTCGGCCTGGAAGCCTACCTGGAGATGATCGCCAGGAAGACCGGAGCCCTGTTCGCGGCGGCCCTCCACCTGGGGGCGCTGGTGGGCGGCGACGACCAGGCTCTGGGGGAGCGCTTCGCTCGCTGCGGCCGCCTGCTGGGGATGGCCTTCCAGATCCGCGACGACATGCTGGGGATCTGGGGCAGGGAGGAAGCCACCGGCAAGCCTGCTGCCGCCGACATCCGCCGCCGGAAGAAGTCGCTGCCGCTGGTGTATGCTCTGACCACAGCCGATGGGGAGACGCGGGATTCCCTGCTGCGGCTGCACGCCCAGGAGACGCTGGCTGACGCCGACGTGGGCCGGGTGATGGCGATCCTGGACGGCCTGGGAGCCCGCCAACACTGCCAGGCGCTGGCCCGGGAGCACCTCGACCAGGCCCTGGCCGAGGTTGCGGCGACCAGCATCGATCCCGGCGCCTACTGCGAGCTGCGGGAGGCCGCAGAGTTCCTGCTGGAGCGGGAGTTCTAGGGGCTGCAGGACAGAACCAAGAACCCAGACCCTAGAACCTGGACCCGTTCTGGGCCTTGGTTCTTAGTTCCAAACTCTAGTCTCCGCTCCATCGCTCTTCGTGGACGACGTCGCGCAGGGGGATGCGGGAGAGGCGGGCCGGCCCCTCGGCGGGGTGACCCACGGGGATGATCCCCACAGGCCGCACCCAGGCCGGCAGCCCCAGAATGCGTGACACCTCGTCATCGCGGTAGGCCCCGACGAAGCAGCAGCCCAGCCCTTCGTCAATGGCCGT
>JAUYDU010000409.1 GCA_030691665.1 Chloroflexota bacterium | reverse complement strand
CAGCGTCATTCTGAGCGAAGCGAAGAATCTGGGGCTGGGATTGAGCAAACCCCGTGAAGGGCAATCTCGCCCCACACCTCCAGACCCTTCGCTTTGCTCAGGGTGACAAAATAGACCTGCGCTCTGTCGGATTATTTTGTTCATGACCATAAGGTCTGCAGCTACAGCGAGATGATCGAGCGCGAACTGGAGACCATCGACGTACACGTCAACGTGGGGCCGCAGCACCCGGCCACCCACGGCGTGTTCCGCATGATCCTCACGGTGGACGGCGAGGTGGTGGTGGATCTGGAGCCGGTCATCGGCTACATGCACCGCGGGGCCGAGAAGCTGTCGGAGAACTGCGACTATCGCCAGGCTCTGGGCTACCAGGACCGCACTGAGTACCTGGCCCAGTTCAACGCCGAGCAGTGCTACGTGATGGCGGTGGAGAAGCTGATGGGGTTGGAAGTGCCGGAGCGGGCGGAATACATTCGGGTCATCCTGTGTGAGCTGAACCGCATCGCCAGCCACTTCATGTTCATGGGGGCCTTCGGCACCGACGTGGGCCTGTTCGGTACCTCCTTTATGTACAGCTTCCGAGAGCGGGAGCGCATCCAGGACCTGTTCGAGGAGGTGTCCGGCGACCGCCTGATGTACAGCTACTTCCGGGTGGGCGGTCTGGGTTGGGACGTGCCCGAGGACTTCGAGGAGCAGACGCGCTACGTGGTGAAGGAGACTCGCCAGGGCATCGCCGACGTGGACGGCCTGCTAACCAATAACGAGGTGCTCCTGGTGCGCAGCAAGGGCGTAGGGGCCATGTCCGCCGCGGATGGCATCAACTGGGGCCTGTCGGGGCCGATGCTGCGAGCCAGCGGCGTGAGGCACGACCTGCGACGGGCCGAGCCCTACTCCATCTACGACCGCCTGGAGTTCGACATCCCGGTGGGCGAGAACGGCGACGTCTTCGATCGCTACTGGGTGCGCCTGGAGGAGATGCGCCAGTCCTGCCGCATCGTGGAGCAGTGCCTGGAGCAGATGCCCAAGGATGGCCCGATCATCGCGCCCGGGCTGAAAAGGGTGATTCGCCCGCCGGCGGGGGAGGTCTACATGCGGGCGGAGAATCCCCGCGGCGAGTACGGGGTCTACATCGTGTCCAAGGGTGCCGACAAGCCCTACCGGCTGAAGATCCGCTCGCCTAGCTTCTCCAACCTGTCGGCCCTCAAGGCCATGACCGTCGGGCAGTACGTGGCCGACGCCGTGGTCATCCTGGGCTCCGTCGACATCGTGCTGTGCGAGGTAGATCGATGATCGCTGACAACCCCTGGCTGGACGCGGCGCTGCGGCTGGTGGCCGTGGTTCTCCTGATCACGGTGGCGGCCCTGATCCTGATCTGGGCCGAGCGCAAGTTGGTGGGGCGCCTCCAGATGCGCCTGGGGCCGATGCGGGTGGGGCCGTACGGCACCCTCCAGTCGGTGGCCGACGCCGTCAAGCTGCTGACCAAGGAGGACCTGCGACCGGTCACCGCCGACCGGTGGGTGTTCGAGCTGGCCCCGTTTGTGGTGTTCGTCCCGGCCTTTCTGACCCTCGTTTCTTTGCCCTTCACCGCCGACCTGTTCGTGCGCAACCTGGAGTTGGGTCTGTTCTACATCGTGGCCGTCTCGAGTCTGTCCATCGTAGGCATCGTGATGGCCGGCTGGGGCTCCGACAACAAGTATGCCCTGCTGGGAGCCATGCGGGCGGCCGCCCAGCTCATCAGCTACGAGATACCGCTGGTGCTGGCCATCCTGGCGGTGGCGATGGTAGCCGGGACGCTGGACCTGGGCCAGATCGTCAATCAGCAAGGGCGAGTGCCCTACGTGGTGTGGCAGCCCCTGGGCTTCCTGCTGTTCATCATCGCCACCCTGGCCGAGCTGTACCGCAACCCCTTCGACATCCCGGTGGCCGACTCGGAGATAGTGGGCGGGCCGTTCGTGGAGTACAGCGGCATCCGCTGGTCGATGTTCTTCTTCGCCGAATATGTGAACCTGTTTGTCCTTTCGGTCCTGGGCTCCCTGGTGTTTCTGGGGGGCTGGAACTGGTTCCTGGGCAATGGGGCTGGATGGGGTCTCCAGGTGGTGTGGATTCTGGTCAAGACGACGGGGTTTCTGGTGCTGTTCATGTGGCTGCGGGCCAGCCTGCCTCGCCTGCGCATCGACCAGCTAATGTCGTTCTGCTGGCAGGTGCTCTTGCCCTTCGCTTTTTTGCAGATTATCATCAATGGCTTGGTGCTGGTGTACGAGTGGCCTGACTGGACGCTGACCGTCTTCTCCGGCAGCGCCGCCCTGGTCGCTATCTGGGCGACCTATGTCGGCAGCCGCCGGGCGGCCATCGCCCTGCCCTGGGCCCTGGCACCAGCGAGGAGAAGCGGCCCATGATCGGCCTTCTGAAGGCGCTGGGGACGACCCTCTCCACCTTCCTGCGCAAGCCGGTGACGGTGCAATACCCTGCCGTCCGCAGGGAGATGCCCCACCGCACCCGCGGCTTTCCCGTCCTCCTATGGGACTTCGACATAGACGAGCCCTTCTGCACGGGCTGCCAGGTGTGCGCTCGCTACTGCCCCACCGACTGTATGAGCGTGACCATGAAGGACAACCCGCTCTTCGCCGAGGGGAAGAGCAAGCGGCGGAAGATCGTGGACAAGTTCTACATCGACTACGCCCGCTGCATGCGCTGCAACATCTGCGTCGAGGTGTGCAACTTCGACGCCATTGTGATGAACAATAGCTGGTCGGGGCACGAGTTCTCGCGCTACGACCGCCGCGACCTGGTCCTCGACCTGGAGGACCTTCTGGCCGAATCCAAGAATGGCAATATCAAGGACCCCTTCGTGGAGCCGATGGGGGCCGCCCACGCTGGCTGGGGCCCGAAGCCCCGCGGCGAGAAGGCCGAAGGGGAATAACCGTCCCATGAGCAACTCAGGATGACCGTCGAAGAGGGCGTTTTCTACGTCATCGCCGCCCTCACGGTGATCGGCGCTCTTGGGGTGGTGTTGGCCCGCAACGTTGTGCACGCTGCCCTGTTCCTCATTCTCTCCCTGCTGGCGGTGGCTGGCGTCTTCCTCCTCTTGTCGGCGGAGTTTCTGGCCCTGGTGCAGATCCTGATCTACGGCGGCGCCGTCACCATCCTGGTGCTGTTCGCCCTGATGCTGACGCGGGTGAGGGACATGCCGCAGGCTGTGGATGGGCCCCAACGACCGTTTGCCGCCATGGCCGCAGCTAGTCTCATGGGGGTGTTCATCCTGGCGGCGGTGGGCACGAAGTGGCCGGGGGAGACAGAGAAGATCACCGCCATCCCCCTGCGCGACTTCGGCGAGGCCCTCTTCCGCACCTGGGCTCTGCCCTTTGAGGTGGCCTCGCTGGTGCTGATCGTGGCCCTGGTGGGGTCGATCGTCCTGGCCAGGGTGGAGGAAGGCGAATGATTCCTCTTCAGCACTTCCTCGTCCTCAGCAGCATCCTCTTCTCTCTGGGGGTATATGGGGTGCTGGCGCGACGCAGTGCCGTCCTCATCCTGATGTCGGTGGAGCTGATGCTCCAGGCAGTGGTCATCAACATGATCGCCTTCGCCGTTTATCTGTCGCCGCAGGAGTTCGTGGGGTTGATCTTCGCTGTATTCATCATCACGGTGGCGGCGGCGGAGGTGGGGTTGCTGCTGGCTATCGTCTTGCGCATCTATCGCAATCGGGCCACGGCCAACGTGGACGAAGTGGACCTTATGAAGTGGTAGGGAAGAGGGAAGAAGGAAGAGGGAAGTGGGAAGAGGGAACACGACTGTTGCCTGTTCCTGCCAGGGCGCATAGCGTTCCGTTTGTTCATGCTCTTGAAAGGAAAGGATCCGACCCCAGCCTGAAGGCTGGAGCATCGATACGGATTGATGCC
>JAUYDU010000292.1 GCA_030691665.1 Chloroflexota bacterium | reverse complement strand
GAACGCGCTGCTGGAGGAGTTTCTGGCGGAGGTGGGGTAGGGATGCTGGGCGGGCAGGGCTGAAGCCCTGCAGCTACGAAGACGTCTGACGGGGGCGGAAACAGACAGCGGGCCAATTCGGCCCGCTGTCTGCAGGAGGTGGTGGCAGAAGCCCCGGCTTCCGCCAGAGGCGGACGCCTCCGGCGTCTAATGTCCGTTGCCCGGTGCGCCGTTGCCCCTTAGCGGCTGACCACCGGGCGGCGCAAAAAAGTCGGTAGCTCCGTGTCGGCGATACCTTGAACAGATTCGACTCTTAGTTGGCGCAACGTCTCTTCTCGAGCACCCTCTTCGTACAGCTCTGGGGTGGCGAAGCCGACGGCGATGAGGGTGATCTTGACGTCATCGCCCAGGCCGGGGTCGGTGGCGGTGCCGAAGATGATCTCGGCGTCGGGGTCTACCACCTCGGCGATGACCTGGGCGGCCATGTTCAGCTCGTGTAGGCCGAGGTTGGCGGAGCCGGTGATGTTGAACAGGACGCCGCGGGCACCGTGGATGGAGACGTCGAGGAGGGGGCTGGTGATGGCTGCCCTGGCGGCGTCTACGGCCCGGTTCTCGCCGCCGGCACGGCCGATGGCCATAAGGGCGGGGCCGGCCTCGCTCATGATGCGGCGCACATCGGCGAAGTCCAGGTTGATGTCGCCGGGCACGGTGATGAGCTCCGAGATGCCCTGGATGCCCTGGCGGAGGATGTCGTCGGCGACGCGGAAGGCCTCGCTGATGGGGGTCTTCTGGTCGCAGATGGCCAGCAGGCGGTCGTTGGGGATGACGATGAGGGTGTCGACGCGGTCGCGCAGGGTGGAGATGCCGTCTTCGGCCTGAAGGCGACGGCGCGACATCTCGAAGGAGAAGGGCTTGGTTACCACGGCCACGGTGAGGGCGCCCGTCTCCTTGGCGACCTCGGCGACGATGGGGGCGGCGCCGGTGCCGGTGCCGCCGCCCATGCCGGCGGTGATGAACACCATGTCGGCGCCTTTGATTGCCTCCAGGATCTCGTCGCGGCTCTCCTCAGCGGCTCGCTGGCCCCTGTCGGCATCGCCGCCCACGCCCAGGCCGCGGGTCAGTCGCTCGCCGATGCGGAGTCTCGATTCCGCCTCGCAGCGCATGAGGGCCTGGGTGTCGGTATTGATGCCGACGAACTGGACGCCGCCCACGCCGGCCTCGATCATGCGATTGACGGCGTTGCAGCCGGCGCCGCCCACGCCTACGACTTTGATGGGCGGCAAGCCTTCGGTGTCTGCTCTATTCGCCACCTTTGCCTCCTTTCGCCTAGTCTTTGTGTTGCTGCTCCCCGTCTGTACGTCTCTGTTTACCTATTGGGGCAAGAGAAACTTGAACCAGCGGCCAATGGTGCGCAGCCACTCCCAAGCAGAGCCTGGCGCCTTCTCCCTCACCCGGCGTCTGTCCGGCTCGTGGTCGCGGAGGACCCAGTGGAGGAGGCCGACGCCGGTGGCGTAGGCGGGATTGGCGAGGATGTCGGAGAGGCCGGAGAGGCCGTGGGGCACGCCGATACGGGCTGGCATGCGCAGGACCTGCTCGGCCAGGGTGTCGAGGCCGGGCAGGTTGGCCGTGCCGCCGGTGAGGACGAGGCCGGCGGCCAGGGTGTCATCGAAGCCGATGCGGCGGATGTCCATGTAGACCATCTCCAGCATCTCTTCTAGCCGCGCCTGGGTGATCTCGGCCAGACGGCGGCGGGAGACGGACTTACGCCTGTCGCTGCCGAAGGTGTCGATCTCCACCAGTTCTTCCGAATCGACAGTGGAGGGGATGGCATGGGCGTAGAGGGTCTTGGCCTCCTCTACTGCGGCAAAGGGGGCTCTGAGGCCGGCCACCAGGTCGTGGGTGAGGTGGAAGCCGCTGACCTGCAAGACGGCGGCATGCAAGACGCTGCCGTCGGCGAACACGGAGACGTCGGTAGTGCCACCGCCGACGTCGGCCAGAACCACCCCCTGCCGTTTTTCCTCGTCCTCGAGGACGGCCTCGGCGCTGGCGAAGGAGCTGAGGACCAGTTCCTCCACCTGGACGCCGGCTCCCTCGACGCACTTGGTAAGGTTCTGGATAGCGGAGACGGCGCCGGTGACGATGAGGGTCTCGACATCGAGGCGTTGGCCGTACATGCCCACGGGGTCGCTCACGTGCTCCTGGCCGTCGACCACAAAGTAGCGGGGGATGACGTGGAGGACCTGGCGATCGGAGGGGATGCTGACGGCGGCAGCGGCCTCCAGGACGCGGGCCACGTCTTCCGGGCCGATGGGTCGGGTGCGGCCGGGGATGGCGACAACGGCGCGGTTGATCATCGAGCCGATGTGTCCGCCGCTAATGCTTACCCGCGCGGATACGATGCGGGTGCCGCTGGACCTTTCGGCTTTTTCCACGGAGCTGAGGATGGATTCGGTGGCCTGCTGGATGTTATCCACCACGCCCTTGTTCATGCCGACGGTGGGGGCGATGCCGACGCCGACGATGCGCATCCCTTCTGCGGGGGTGAGCTCGCCCACGAGGGTGCAGACCTTGGTGCTACCTACGTCGATGGCGGCGAAGTTACTGTTGCGATACATGCTTTTCCCCCCTTTCAACGAAGGGAGGGCCTATCACCAAACCTGAGATCGAGTACGTGTCCCTGTATCTCCTGGCGACCGAGCCTCTCCTCCAGGGCTTGCCAGACGGCCAGCTTGAATTCGAAGCCATGGCTATCGCCGAAGACCACCCGGTAGCCGGCATCGGCCACCAGGGACAGACCCTCGCGGTTATTATATTCTAGACGGGTCACCGCCAGATCCAGGGTGGCGGGCAAAGATTCCATAAGATCTTGGGCCAGGCGCACGGCATCGGGGTCGACGGCGCCTCCCGGCTGGAACTGGCCCGAGCTGTCCTGCTGATAGACGATGGGGGCATCGGGCGCAGGCATCGCCCCTTCCAGGATGACGCCGTCGGCGTCGACGACGTACTCCTTGTCCTGAGTGTACCAGTAGCCCCAGGGCTGCCGCTCCTGTACTACCAGGCGGACGGTGTGGGGCCAGCGGCGCTCTGCTTGCACTGACTTGACCATGGGCAGGGCGGCGAGCCGCTGCTGGGCCTCGTCCAGGGGGGCGGTGAACATGCTGCGGCCCTTCAGGTCGGACATCTGGACGAGGGAGTAGGCGTCCAGGGTCTGGGCTCCGGTAACTTCCACGACCTGCACCCGCAAGACGGGCGTGAGGTAGAGGGACAGGCCACCGCCGACCGTGCCTGCCAGCAGAAGCAGGGCGAAGAGCAGCCGCCACAGCCCCAGGCCGCCAGCCTTCTCGTCCTCCTCCAGGAGGACATAGCCCCGGGGAGGACGGCTCGATGTGCCTTGCTGGTTTGGCCTAGGCACGGCGCTGCTTCTCCTGATGGCGCTCGATGGCCAGCTCGACGAGGCGGGTGATGAGGTCGCGGTAGGGGAGGCCGGCGGCCTCCCACAGCTTGGGGTACATGCTCATGGGCGTGAAGCCGGGGATAGTGTTGATCTCGTTGACGTAGGGTTGCCCGTCCTGGGTCAGGAAGAAGTCGACCCGCCCCATGCCGGCGCAATCGATGGCTTTGAAGGCGGCGATGGCCAGGGCCTGCATCTTCTCGGCCAGCGGCGACGGCAGGTCGGCGGGGATGATCAGGCGGGTGTTGGGGTCGTCGTACTTGGCCACGTAGTCGTAGAACTCGCGGACAAAGACGATCTCGCCCAGGGGCGAGGCGTGGGGGTCGTCGTTGCCCAGGACGCTGCACTCGATCTGGCGGCCCTCGATGGCCTGCTCGACCAGGGCCTTGCGGTCGTAGCGGAAGGCCTCGGCGAAGCTGTCGGCCAGGTCCTCCCGCGAGCGGGCCTTGGAGGTGCCGATGCTGCTGCCGCTGTTGGCCGGCTTGACGAAGCAAGGGTATCCCAGCCTGGCCTCAACCTGGCGAGCCACGGCCGTCGCCTCGTCCTGCCACTGGGGCCAGGTGACCGTCAGGGAGTCAGGGACGGGCAGGCCGGCCTGGCGAAACACCATCTGCTGGAGGGACTTGTCCATGCCCAGGGCGCTGGCGGTCACGCCGGCGCCCACGTAGGGGATGCCGGCCATCTCCAGCAGGCCCTGGAGGGAGCCGTCCTCGCCGTAGGTGCCGTGCACGAGCGGGAACACCACGTCCACCTGCTGGAGGGCGGCCAGCACCTGGCTGCCGAAGCCGCCGCCCTGGGGATCGTCGAGGGCGCCCACGCGCTCGCCCCGGATGGCGGCGAGGGCGGCCTGCGTCTGCTGAGGGGTGAGCCAGGCGCCCTGCTTGGTGACGCCTAGGGGCACCACCTGGAAGCGCTGGGCGTCGGTGGCGGCCATCACCCCCTGGGCGGAGATGACCGAGACCTCGTGCTCGGCCGAGCGGCCGCCGAAGAGGATGCCGACCCGCAGGCGGCCTGCGCTAGCCATCAGAATCCCTCTTGGTGGGTGGATTCTCTACCCCCGCCTGAAGGCCATCGAAATTTGGTTGATCTCTCTGCGGGTTGAAACCCGCAGCTTCCGTCCAAGCCGCGGATTTCAATCCGCGGGGGAATCTATTCTGTTTAAGGCCTGAAGGCGGGGGCATGAGTTCCGTTCTTGACCCCGCCATCAGAATCCCTCCCCTACCAGGGTCACTTCGGGCTCCAGGCGGACGCCGAACTGCTCGTCCACCCGCTGTTGGGCCAGGGCTATCAGGGCGGCGACGTCGGCGGCGCGGGCGCGGCCGCGGTTGACGATGAAGTTGGTGTGCTTGGGGGAGATCTGGGCGTCGCCGATGCGATGGCCGCGCAGGCCTACTTGGGCGATGAGCCACCAGGCGGGATGGTCGGGGGTATTCTTGAAGATGGAGCCGGCGTTGCGCCCCCGCGGCTGGGCCGCCAGGCGGCGAGCGTCCAGGTCGGCCACTCGCTGGGCCAGGGCCTGGGGGTCACCTTCGTGCAGGATGAGGTCAAGGGAAAGGACTACTTTGTGCTGGAGCAGGCCGCGGGTGAAGGCGCTGCCACGGTAGCCCAGAGCCAGCTCGGAGGCCGCCAACTCGGTCACCTGGTCGCCGTCGGCCACGCGGACGTTGTGGAGGACGTCGGCCAGGCAGCCGCCGTAGGCGCCGGCGTTGTAGATGACGGCGCCGCCCAGGGTGCCGGGGATACCGCAGGCCCACTCCAGGCCGGCGAGGCCGGCGAGGGAGAGGCGGCGGGCGAGGGAAGCGAAGCTGGCGCCGGACTGGGCTCGCACCAGGAAGCTGGCGTTGCCGGAGGGGACCGGCTCCTGCATGTGGGTAGTGGCGTTCTCCAGGACGAGGCCGCGGATGCCCTCGTCGCCGACGAGAATGTTGCTGCCACAGCCAAGGATGAAGACGGGCACGGCGTGGCGGCGAGCGATGTCGACCAGGGCGCGCAGTTGCTCCTCCGTTTCGGCGACAGCGTAGACATCGGCTGGCCCGCCGATGCCGAAGGTGGTGTGGCGAGACATCAGCTCGGCCAGGTAGGCGGCCGT
>JAUYDU010000268.1 GCA_030691665.1 Chloroflexota bacterium | reverse complement strand
TCTGCGTTCGTAGTCGTTCTGCAACGTATGGGGGAAGCCTTGACGTTGCATCGTTGCCAGCTAGCTTCCCGTTGCCAACGGGATTCAACGCCAGTAGAGGGATGTAACCTCTACCTTTGTCTAGCTAGTCCTATGCGGTTTGTAAGGTGCTGTTGGCTGTTGCCAACGTAGATAGCATCACACAAAATGGCCGAAAGTTGAAGTTAGAAATGAACCTGTATTCACAGGGCCCGCTGGAGGCCATTCTTGGCCGCATGGCGATGCCGTGCGGAGCGTCATGCGGAGCCGTGAAGATGACGTGGCGCTACTGGCGCCTGCTCTGCGGGGAAGCCTCGGGGGAAGTCAAAGCCAGAGAGGGAGCGTTTTCCTCCCAGCGGTAAGGCGGTAGCACTGGTGGGGATGTGCGGAAGTACAATGGCCGTGGTGGGCGGAGGGTGTCGTAGTGCCTGCAGGCTCAACCCAGCATCTTCAGCAGCTCTCTATGGGCGGGGATCACCCTCTGTTGCCCCCGCTACTGCTGGCGTGCTACGGCGCCCTTCACTCCGGCGCCACAGCGTGGGCAGAAGCCGTGGAAGCAGCCCAGACGGGCCTGGCACTGAGGGCAGCCGATTCTCACGAGGGCCTTGAGGTGCACGATGATGACAGCGTCCTGGGTCAGGTCCACGTGCTTCTCATGGGTGGCCAGTGCCGCGGGGACCCGGGGCCCAGAAGGAAGAGCGGCCCGATGAGCAGCCGGTCATGGGGGTTCTGGGCCGCCGTCTCCAGGAGATCCACCTTCTCCCTGGCAAGAAGATAGCCTTTCACCGGGGTCAGCCTCCCAGTCGTTTCCCTGCCCCTCCGCGCGATCTCTCGGAGGCTCTTGAAGCAGCGTGCTGAACACTCGGGCGAGGCGTTCCTCGGCGCCCAGCGCCTCAACGTGCACCACCACCGTCCGGAGCGGTCCAGGAGCTTCTTTTCTAGGCATCTCACTGTCCAAGTCGCGCCCCAATGGGGCCTCGTCGTTGGAGTGCTGGGCACAACGGGTCTAGCCCAACGTCAGGTTAGCAAACGCTCTGATACGACGGCACGCCTATGGTCTAGACCGACATGTCGCACATACGTACAATTGGGTTTGGCGATATCCTGCACGGGTGTCTGTCAAGGGGTGGAGACATGGCGAGACAGCGAGGGCCAAGGAAGCCCAAGGAGGTCATCAGCGAGGTGCTCCGGCGCACCCGGGAGGGGCAGCCCGATTCGGCCATCGCACGAGACCTGCGCATCCACCGCACCACCGTGGCCCGTTATCGGGCGCACGCAGAGGGGGAGGTGCTGGGCAGGATGGCCAGGTTGGAAGTGATGAAGGAGGCCCTAGCCAGGCACTTCCAGGACCTGTGCCAGGTGGCGGAGCGGCTGAGGAAGGAGTTGTCCGTTCCACCTCCCAGGCACTCCGCCGTTGACGACCTGGAGGCCGGGGGGACGCACTCCGCTCGGCATCGGGACGGCGGAGCAGTGGTGCATTGGGAGGCCAAGGAGGAGGAGGGACTCAGCCTGCCTGGGGAAGACGAGCTGCTGTTCAACTCCCTGAAGCAGCACACCAGGGATTCTGAGCTGTGGGAGCTGCTGGGGAGCTGGAAGAAGCTGGGAGGGCAGTACCTGGCGGAGCTCTCGCGCTTCTGGAGAGTGGTGAAACAGGAGTCTCGGGGCATGACCGGCCTGGATATCGTGTCCGAAAAGGACAAGACCGGGCTGACCGGGGATTTCCCCCGAGTGGTCTATGTGGACGCCTGTGAGCACGCCTTCTCGGGTGGCAAGGGGTGGGAGGATACCCCCTACGAGGTGAAGTCGCCACGCCCCGGGTGGTTCGAGCTTTGGCAGGGGAACGTCAGATTGGCAGCGGCCACCACGGGAGAGGAAGTGGACCGCTGCGCAAACGCGCACCAGGAACTGCTGCGGCGCTACAGGGCTCCAGAGGAAGGTGCGAATGCTTTGTCCCGTGCGGTTGCCCTCCTGAAGGAGTTGGGAGGGCTGAACAGCACCATCTTCCAGGAGCTGGACAGGCTCCTGCTCAGAAGGACCTTCCCCGGGAAGTGTGACCTCTGCCCGGGCTAGGCGTCGTCGCCTCTGCCTCCACCAAGAAGTTCCCTGGCTCCAAGACCCTCACAACAACGGATGGGAGCGGTCCAGCACAGTGGGCACCTTCGCGGCCTTCTGCCACCCAACCGCATCCCTCCGTGCTACCCACCGCCTCGGTGCTTGAAGGTTTTCCCCAGGGGCCTGACGATGGTGAGGTGGAGCCGGTTCAGGGCAGCCTGGTCTTCTGCAATTGCATCCACGCCCCCTCTCCCGCCAAGCGGGAGAGGGGGAAGAGAGCTTTTCGAGGGGCACCCCCGAGCCCCCGGCAGGGAACCTGGGTTCCCTGCACCCTCCGAGCGAATGGTTATCCTGTTTGCCGCATCACCACAAGCCGGGGATGCAGGCCAGGATTGTGAGACGGGTCTGTGCATCACATTTGCCGCTGCTTGTCCAGGCTCCAGTGATAGCTGGGGCTGGCGCTCTTGAGGGGGAACTCCTCCGACGTGTCGCTGGCGCGGATGGTCACATCGGGGCGCTTGCGCACCTCGGGCCGCAGGCGTGTGCCGAGGCCGGGGCCTTCCGGCGCCAACAGGAAGCCGTCTTTGATGTTCAGGTTTGGCTCGACGAAGCGGCCGTACCAGCCCTTGTAGTAGGCGCGCACCGTCTCCATCAGCATGGCGTTGGG
>JAUYDU010000250.1 GCA_030691665.1 Chloroflexota bacterium | reverse complement strand
CCACTCCCAGCTTGTTGAAGATGTTCGTGAGGTGCGCCTGCACTGTCCGCATGCTGACGCACAGGCGCGCTGCGATGCGGGCGTTGCTCATGCCACAGGCAGCCAGTTGCAGGATCTCCCGCTCCCGTTCCGTCAGGAGCGCATCGACATCGCGGGTCTGGGGCTGCGACAGCCCTCCCGCCGCAAACCGCGCCAGCACCTTCTTGGCGATGGTGGGGTGCAGCACAGGCTCGCCGGCGTAGACCGACCGCACGGCTCTCACTACCTCCGCCGAGGGGACATCCTTCAGCAGGTATCCGGCAGCTCCGGCGGCCAGGAGTGCGAACACGTACTGGTCATAGTCGTATTGGGTGAGGATAAGCACCGCCGTCGTTGGCCGGATAGCTTTGATCTTCTCCGTCGCCTCAATGCCGCTCATTACTGGCATCGAGATGTCCAGGATGGCGACATCCGGATTGACAGCCTCGACCAGGGCCACCGCCTCGGCCCCGTTGGCGGCCTCCCCGACGACCTCAAGGTCCTCCTCGCGCTCAAGGAGCTCCCGCGTCCCCTCCCGGACGACGGCATGGTCCTCGGCGATGATGATTCGAATCTTGCTCACGTTGATTCGCCTGCCCGCAATCACCTGACTTGTAGCTCCATTATAGCGGCTTGCCCGCGCCTATTGAATCCTTAAAGGCTTAAGCATTTAGCGCACCCCCGGCGCCGGTCCTTGGGTGTTTGTGCTAAGCCTATTGCGCATGCGGCTGGCGAAAAGTCTGCCCGATCTTCCGATGCCCCGGTGCCCCCGCCGGGCGAGGGTGTAAGTGTGAGGTTCCCGGCCCCCCAGTTCACCGGGGCCAGACAGCAGGAAGATGAAGCAGCAGACAGACCACCTTCAAGATGCGCCGCCATCACGTGAACCATTAGCCGGGCACAAGATTGACCGCCGCGGCGCTCTGCGGCTCCTGGCGCTTAGTGCCCTGGCGGTGGCACCACTGCCTATCTTGCCCTCGCTCCTTCGGACTGCCCTGGGTGGGGGCATGGTGCGTTCCCGCGGCCAGGCGGCCCGCGCGCCCGATGGCCGCATCCGCCAGTGGGCGATGGCCATTGACCTGCGCTACTGTGACGGCTGCCAGAGCGTGGGCAAGCCGCCCCAGTGCACCACCGCCTGCATCGAGGGTCACTTCGCGCCGGAGCCTATGGAGTGGATCCAGGTGTTCGAGTCGGAGCTGCCGGGCGGAGGCACGCAGTTCATTCCCACGCCCTGCCAGCAGTGCCAGAACCCTCCCTGCGTCAACGTCTGCCCCGTGGGCGCCACCTTCTCCACCCCCGAGGGCACCGTGCTTATCGACCAGGACCGCTGCATCGGCTGCCGCATCTGCATGGCGGCCTGCCCGTATGACCGACGATTCTTCAACTGGGGCACGGCCCCTACGCCGCCTGAGACCCGCTGGGCCCACTACTCCCCTGAGCATCAAGTCCCCACCAAGAGGGGCACCGTCATGAAGTGCGACTTCTGTCCGGACATGATACGCTCCGACACGCTTCCCTACTGCGTGCAGGGGTGCCCTAACCACGCCATCTACTACGGGGACCTGGAGGAGGACATCGCCGGCAACGGCAAGCAGGTCGTCGTGTTGTCACGGCTCCTGGCTGAGAACCAGGCGTATCGCTTGAAGGAAGACTTCGGGACGAAGCCCCGGGTCTACTACATCGCCGGCCACGGTGAGGCCGTGGGACGTGACGTCTTCACCGGGGGTCGGCTGCCGACCGAGTGGCCGTGGGTGGAACGGGTCAAGGGGGCCCGCACATGGAAGAGGTGAGCACCTGGCGGGAGCGGCTGGAGCGGACGGCCCTGGCTCCCATCACCAGGACCAGCCGTGGGTATTACCTGTGGGTCGCTTTCCTTCTTATGGTCATCGCCTGGGGCGCCTACGCCTATTCCCGCCAGCTCCAGGACGGCCTCATCGTTACGGGGATGCGGGACCGCGTCTCCTGGGGGCTCTACATCACCACCTTCGTGTTCTTCATCGGCATCAGCCACGCGGGCACCCTTATCTCGGCCATCCTCAGAGTGTCCCAGGCCCACTGGAGGACGCCCATCACGCGCATGGCGGAGTTCATCACCGTAGTGGCCCTCATCTGCGGGGCCCTGTTCGTGATCATCGACTTGGGCCGGCCCGACCGGGTGCTGAACGTCGCCATCTACGGCCGCTGGCAGTCCCCCATTATCTGGGATGTCCTGGCTATCACGACGTACCTCACGGCCAGCACCGCTTACCTGTTCCTGCCCATGATCCCGGACCTGGCCCTCTTCCGTGATCGGCTGGCGGGCCGCGTATCACCCTGGAGGACATGGCTCTACGATCTGCTGTCTGTGCGCTGGCAGGGGACCAGGTCGCAGTGGCGCTCCATGGGCGCTGCCATCACTACGGCAATGATCCTGATCATCCCCATCGCCGTCTCGGTCCATACGGTGGTGTCCTGGATCTTCGCCATGACCCTGCGAGAGCCCTGGAACAGCACCATCTTCGGGGCCTTCTTCGTGGCCGGAGCCATCTTCTCCGGTATCGCCACCCTCATCGTCGTCATGGCCATCCTGCGCAAGGTTTATCACCTGGAGGAGTACATCACCGAGAAGCACTTCGTCTACCTGGGCTATCTGCTGGCGGCCTTCACCTTGATCATGATGTACGGCAACATCTCCGAGTACCTGACGACCGGCTACAAGATGGCGGGAGAGACGGAATTCCACTTCCGGCAGTTGTTCCTGGGCCAGTTCGCCGGCTTCTACTGGTTCTACTTCGTGGGTGGCCTGGTGGTCCCAGGGCTACTGGTGTTGCTCCCCTGGACTCGAAAGATCTGGGGGGTCGTGCTGGCGGCGCTGCTCGTGGCCGCGGCGATGTGGGTCGAGCGGTACTTCATCGTCGTGGCCGGCTTCCGCGTGCCCCTTATGCCCTATGAGCCCTCCGTCTACGCGCCAACGTGGGTGGAGCTGTCCATCATGGCGGCTGGCTTCGCCCTGTTTGCTCTCTTGATAACCCTATTCGTTAAGGTCTTCCCCATCATCGCTGTCTGGGAGGTGGCGGAGGACCGAGAAAGCGCCGAAGTAGCGCCGGCTGCCGGGCGGCTTGCCCCGGAGCCGGCAGGAGGTGGAAGTCCATGAA
>JAUYDU010000248.1 GCA_030691665.1 Chloroflexota bacterium | reverse complement strand
CTAACCTCCAGCTCCAGGGTCTCGGGGATAGCGCCTGGCGTCTCCCCCGCCAGGCTGCCCATGCTCTGCGCCCACGGGCTCTCCAGTCCTTCCAACTCCATCTTGAGGCTGTAGCGGTAGCTACTAAGGTTGCGCAGGGAGGCGGCGGCTGGCGCTGCCGCGGACGTCGCAGTAGGGCCAGAGGTGGTAGTAACCGCTGGCGTTTCTCGGGCGGCCGGTGCTCTTTCCTCTTCCTTCCCGCAAGCTGCCAGGAGAACAGCCGCCGATATCAGGGACAGGGCAAAGAGCAACATTCGCATTTCTGGCTCCTTTCTCTGCCTGGCGAACTCTAGCACCTGGAGCAAGCCGGCACCCTATTGGCCTAGGGCGCAGGCTGTCGCCCCCTGGCACAGCGCCGTTCAGACCAGCGGCGGCCACCGGGGACCGCCCTTCAGCGGGGACGGCGGGAAGTGACGTAGTTGATGCTCTTGCGATACCAGTCTTCTTCGATCTTGCCGCTGGCCATCAGGTAGTTGAGCATCGTTTCCAGCTCGAGGATGGATATCAGGTTGTAGCCGTTGGCCTTGAGCCGCTGCTTGGCCCCCTCCTGCCGATCCAGCAACACCACCACGTCCTTGACCTTCAGCCCGGCCATCCCCAGGAAGGCCGCCGTCTCGATGACGTTGCCGCCGCCGGTGACAAGATCGTCGAGGAGGAGCACCGTTTCGCCCCGCTGGTGGATGCCCTCCACGAAGGGCTTGGCGGCCTCACGGTCCTTGGAGGGGTGAACGTAGACCATGGGCACGTTGGACATCAGGGAGAAGGCGGTGGCCAGGTGCAGCCCGCCGAAGGGGATGCCCGCCACCCGGTCGAAGGGAGCGACGTGGGGGTGGCGCATGCTCTGGAGGGTGCGCACCTCGTGGTGCATCAGGCTGGCGGCCCGCCTCAGGGCTCTGGGCTTGCTCACCAGCAGACGCAGATTGATGTAGATGGGGGAGTGAAGGGTTGTCCTTCCCAAGGTGAAGTCGCCGAACTGGATGGCCCCCAGATCCCAGAGGGCCTTGGCCAGCCATAAGTTAGCGGCGGTGCGAGCAGGACGGCTCATATCGCCTTGCCCCGGCTATGAAAACAAAGGGCCTCGTCGCAGAAGGCGCAGACCCCGCCTGTGGCGGGCCCCAGCAGTGGCGAAACGATACCACTAGTCCTGGGCCCTGTCAAGTTGCGACACTCACATCTCGGCTCCGCATCGTTTGGCGCCAGCGGCGCACTGCTGCCCGGTTCACGCAGTGGGCAGGCACCTGGCCCCGCAGGGCCGTCTGCACGTTCTCCACCGCCATCAGCGCCATACGTAGGCGGGTACCGACGCTGCCGCTGGCGATGTGAGGGGTCATGATGATGTTGTCCAGCTCCAGGAGGGGGTCGCTCGGAGAGATGGGCTCCTCCTCGGTGACATCAATGGCCGCAGCCGCGATGCGCCTCTCCTTGAGAAATCGGTACAGGGCCTGCTGATCGACCACCGCTCCCCGGGCGGTGTTCACCAGCACGGCCGTGGGCTTCATCGTCGCCAGCGCTCGCTCGCCGATGAGGTGGTGGGTTTCGGCGGTGAGGGGCACGTGCAGGCTGACGAAATCGGACTCCCCCAGAAGCTGATCCAGGTCCACGTAGGCCAGCCCGTAGCGGCGCTCCTCCCGTAGCTTGCGGCTGGAATCGTGGTAAAGGACGCGCATGCCGAAGCCGCGCCCCCTCTTGGCCACCTCCAGGCCGACGCCACCCAGGCCTACTATCCCCAGGGTCGCGTCATGCACGTCGTGACCCAACAGGATCTGGGGGCCCCAGGTCTGCCAGCGTCCCTCGCGGGTGTAGCGATCGGCCTCCACCACCCGGCGGGCGGCGGCTAGCAGGAGAGCAAAGGCGAAGTCGGCCGTGGTCTTGGCCAGAATGCCCGGCGTGTTGGTCACCAGGATGGCCCGGCGGGTGGCCTCCTCGATGTCGATGTTGTCGTAGCCCACCGCCATATTGCTGATCACCCGCAGGCGGGGGGCTGCCGCCATGATCTGCCGATCGATGCGGTCGGTGAGGAGGGTGAGGAGGGCGTCGGCCTCCGCCGCCGCCTCCAGGAGCACCTCTCGGGGCGGCGGCAATTCGCCGCTCCACACCCTTATGGCCGCGTCTTCCGCCAGCAGCTCGAGGGCGGTGCCGGGAAGCTCCCGCGTGACGTAGACCCTGGGCGTCTCTGCCAAGCTTCGTCCTGCCTTCTAGGCCTGGGAGCCGCGCCTCTGATCCTCAGCCGGAGGCTGATCAGCCCCTGGCTGAGGCTCGCTGCCGCTGAGAAAGCGGGGCTTGTAGGTGGGCTCCTGGCCCCGCATCTGGTCGAAGTGCATGCGGTCGTGGCGATAGTAGGAGCGTAGCCACTGGAGGATCGTGAGGGTGCCGAACAGGGAGCTGCTGGCCCTGTGCTCGTACTGCTCCGGGGTGATGGCGGCGATGAGCCTGAGCGTGCGCTCTCGCTGGTGCCTCAGTTCAGCCACGTGCTCGCCCAGGCTGTGCTGCTGGGCCTTCATCAGGGGGATCGCCACGGGCTCGCCCCGCACGCCGTCCAGATTAGCGTTGTCATCTTGTAGGGCCTTCTCCACCCAGGCCCGGTACATGGATTCCATCTCGCACATGTGGGAGAGCTGCTCCTTGGTGCTCCACTCGCCGGGCTTCAGGGAGCGGCTCGCCGCCTCCTCCGACAGGCCGTCCAGGTGAGCGAGAATGCGCCCCCGCTCGGCCTCCATCTTGTCCAGAAGTTCCCGGACAGCCCCTTCCTCGGCCACGTTTGCCTCCTATCGATGCATGATACCCTACCGTCGGGCCGCTATTCAATTGCTACGGCTGCGGGGATGGCGTCTCGTCGATTTATGATCTATTTCGTAGGTCGGGGCCCCAGCCCCGACCCCAGTTCGCGGGGAGGGGCAGGGCTGGGGCCCTGCCCTACATCGTGAACAAACGGAACGCTACTGAGGCAGGGCCTGAGGCA
>JAUYDU010000207.1 GCA_030691665.1 Chloroflexota bacterium | reverse complement strand
GAACGGGCTCGCGCACCGCGCGAAAAGGTCGCTCAGGCAACGCTGGCCTAGGAGGAGGAACGCCGGCGCAGAAGAATGGCCCCGGCATCGGCCAACAGTTCCCTTAGAACTTGCGGCGCCATGCGTGCACGCTCCTTTCTGAGAATCCGCGGCGAGTCCGTAAGGTTGGCTCAGGCAGTCGTCCGCCTCCGGGGGATTCCGGCGCGGAGACCATTCTACGGGGGAAAGGCGCGTCTGTCTTGGGGGCATAGGGGCGGATCGCTTTCCCAAGAGCGTCCATGTACGTCACCCAGTAGCTTGGGGTTCACATCAGGGGGCGGGATTGCCCGAAGATGCTGGCCGCCCCGGAGGCGGCCCGCACCTCGCCGAACACGTCGTAGTCGGCAGTCCCGGTGAGGGAGCCGGTGAGGTCGGTGAGGCCGCGGACGGAGCCCAGGGCGTCGCCCAGCATGTAGGTCGGCTGGCCGGCCCCGTCGACCTGCCCCAGGACGCCGTCGGCGTGCAGGTAGGCATTCGTATCGTCGTCCAGCAGCAGGGGGAGGCCCGTCTATTGCGCAGCGACAGCCCTCGGCTATAATGGCCTGGAGCCCGCGGACTCTTCGGCACGAACCGGGAGAGATGGCCATGAGCGTCCCGTCTTCCGCATCACGGTTCAGGGTGCAGCGCCAGCCCAACTTCGAGAACCTGCGACGCACCGTCCTACGCCAGGGCCCGCCCGGCCCCGTGCCTTTCGTCGAGCTCTTCGCCGACCCCGGCATGGTGGAGGCTGTGCTGGGGGAGAAGTTTGGCGCCGATCTGCACCGCTACATCGAGGAACCCCTCGTCGACGTGTCCGCCGACGAGCTGCGGGGGCTCTTGAAGGCCGTGGAGATGTACATTCGCTTTTGCTACGAGATGGGCTACGACTACGTGTTCATGGTCACGGGCCTCCACTTTCGCCGGAGCCAGATGGCTGTCGCCGATACCGCCGCCGTGCCCAACTGGGCCGGCGGTCTGCGCTACTGGCAAGATGAGAGCAGCGGCCCCATCCAGAGCTGGGAGGATTTCGAGGCCTACCCCTGGCCGCGGGCCGAGGAAGTAAGCTACGCTGCTTTCGAGTACCTCAACGCCGTCCTGCCGGACGGTATGAAGATCAGCGTCTTCCAGTTCGGCGGTGTCTTCGAGAACGCTACCTGGCTTATGGGCCTGCAGCCCTTCTCCTACGCCCTGCGCGACCAGCCCGAGCTGGTGGAGGCCATCTGCCAGCGGGTGGGTGAACTCACGACTGCCGTCGCCGCCCACGTCGTCACCATCGACAACGTCGGCATGCTGTTCTTGGGCGACGACCTCGGCTTCTACAGCGGCACGCTGGTCTCGCCGGATGTCCTGCGCCGGTATATCGTGCCGCACTACAAGAAGATGGCCGAGGTAGCCCACCGCGCCGGCAAGCTGTTCCTGTTTCACTCCTGCGGCAACGTCTACAAGCTGATGGACGACTTCATCGACGACGTCGGCATCGACGCCAAGCACTCCTTTGAGGACAAAATCCTGCCGGTGGAGGAGGCCTATCGCCGCTGGGGCGACCGCATCGCCATATTGGGCGGCCTGGACATGGACTTGCTGGGCCGCGGCACAGAGGAGCAGGTGCGCGCCCGAACCCGCCAGATCCTGGAGGCCTGCGGCGCCAGGGGCACCGGCTATGGCCTCGGCACCGGCAACACTGCCGCCAACTACGTCCCAGTCCAAAACTACTTGGCCATGCTGGATGAAGGGCGCCGCTGGAACCGGGAGCATTTCGGCGCCGCCTAGCCAATGGCCGATGGCAACGGCCGTGGGCAAGCCGAAGGCGAGGAGAGTGCCATGGACCTTGCGACTCTCAAGCAGGCCCTCATCGAGGGCGATGACCAGCAGGTGGCCGTCCTGACCCGGCGCGCCCTGGACGAGGGCCTTCCGGCCGAGTCCATCCTCAACGATGCCCTCATTGCGGGCATGGGCGAGGTGGGCGAGCTCTTCGAGCAGGGCGAGTACTTCGTGCCCGAACTCCTGCTCTCGGCACGGGCTATGCAGGCGGCTATGGAAGTGCTGCGCCCCCTCCTCACGGCCAGCAACTACCAGCCCCTCGGCAAGGTGGTCATGGGGACCGTCCAGGGCGACCTCCATGACATCGGCAAGAAGCTGGTGGCGATGATGCTGGAGGGCAGCGGCTTCGAGGTCATTGATGTGGGGACGGACATCCCGCCCGGCCGCTTCGTGGAGGTCGTGGAAGAGACCGGCGCCCAGATCGTGGGGCTGTCCGCTCTCCTCACCACCACCCTTCCCGCCATGGAGGCCACGGTGAGCGCCCTGCGCGAGGCGGGGCCCGTGCGCGTCAAGGTCATGGTCGGCGGCGCCCCCGTCACCTCCGTCTTCGCTCAAAGCATCGGCGCCGACGGCTACGCCCCCGACGCTTCCAGCGCCGTCGCCCTGGCCCGCCGCCTCGTGGGCATTCCAACGGTCTCCTAGGGCGCGAGAAGGGTGGGAGAATGCCGTCCAGCCCCGCCGACC
>JAUYDU010000171.1 GCA_030691665.1 Chloroflexota bacterium | reverse complement strand
AAGACGCCGCCGTCATCGATATGGGCGAGCGCCTCCTGGTGGCGAAGAGCGACCCCATCACCTTCGCCAGCGACCTCATCGGCTGGTACGCCGTCCACATCAACGCCAACGACGTGGCCTGCATGGGGGCCAGGCCCGCCTGGTTCCTGGCCACCATCCTGCTGCCGCCGGGGGCGTCCGCATCGCTGGCCGAGAGCATCTTCCAGCAGATCCTGGACGCCTGCCGCCAGATGGATATAGCGCTGGTGGGCGGGCACATCGAGATCACCTATCGCCTGGACCGGCCGATCGTAGTGGGGGCGATGCTCGGGGAGGTGGAGCGCGACAAGCTGGTGCGCGGCTCGGGGGCGCAGGCGGGCGACCACCTGATCCTGACCAAGGGCATCGCCATCGAAGGCACGGCGGTGCTGGCCCGCGAGGCGGGGGAGAGCCTGCGCCGGAAAGGGGTGTCCGCCGAGACCCTGGAGGCGGCCCGGGGCTACATCTTCCAGCCGGGCATCAGCGTGGTGAAGGAGGCTCTGCTGGCCGTGGAGACAGCGTCCGTCCACGCCATGCACGACCCCACCGAGGGCGGCCTGGCCACCGCCCTGTACGAGATGGCCGAGGCCTCGGGCGTGGGGCTCACGGTGGCGGAGGATGCGGTGCCGGTGCTGCCGGCTACCCAGGCGATATGCCAAGCGGCGGGGCTGGCCCCCCTGGGGCTGCTGGCCTCGGGGGCCCTGCTGATAGCCGTCGCGGCCGGGGAGAGCGAGCCGCTCCTGGCTGCCCTGGGGGCGGCCGGCATCGCCGCCTCGCGTATCGGCGGAGTTACAGCGAAGGGTGAGGGCGTTATAATGGAAAGACATAGCGGCGACCGAACCGCCCTTCCCAGGTTTGCCAGGGATGAGGTGGCCCGCTTCCTGGCCCAGGAGGGGCCAAGAGGGATAAGAGGCGGAGGCTGTTGAAAACGACTGCTGTTCGCCCTTCGACAGTCCGCCGCCGGCGGAGGTCTCAGGTGCCTACATACCTCCGCTCGTGGTGAGCCTGTCGAACCACGAGCGAAACAGGGGGTTTCCAACAGCCTTAGGAGGCTAGACGCCGGAGGCGTCCGCCTCTGGCGGAGGGAGGCCACGTGTCCAGCAAGATAGCGAGAACCATCCGCGACCTGCGTAGCTCCGGCTACCGTGTCCGCACTGTCAAGGAAGAGATGCGCCGCAACCTGATCGCCAAGATCCAGGCGGGCGAAGAGCTCTGTCCGGGCATCATCGGCTTCGAGGACACGGTGATCCCCCATCTGGAGAACGCCATCCTCTCCGGCCAGGACGTCATCTTCCTGGGCGAGAGGGGGCAGGCCAAGTCGCGCCTGATCCGCGCCCTGGTAAGCCTCTTGGACGACGAGGTGCCCGCTATCGCTGGCTGCGAGATCAACGACAACCCCTTCGACCCGATCTGCCGCCGCTGCCGCGACTGGCTGGCCGAGGAGGGGGAGGAGGTGGAGATCGCCTGGCTAGGCCGCGACGATCGCTACGGCGAGAAGCTGGCGACGCCCGACATCACCATCGCCGACCTCATCGGCGAGGTGGACCCCATAAAGGTGGCCGAGGGCCGCTACCTCTCCGACGAGCTGACCATCCACTACGGCCTGGTTCCCCGCCATAACCGGGGCATCTTCTGCATCAACGAGCTACCCGACCTGGCCGAGCGCATCCAGGTGGGCCTGCTGAACATCATGGAGGAGCGGGACGTCCAGATCCGCGGCTATCGCATTCGCCTGCCCCTGGACGTGTTCGTGGTGGTCAGCGCCAACCCCGAGGACTACACCAACCGCGGCCGCATCATCACCCCCCTTAAGGACCGCTATGGGGCCCAGATCCGCACTCACTACCCGCGCAACGCCGAGTACGAGATCGCCATCATGGAGCAGGAGCGCACCGCCTTTGAGGGGGACGAGCACCCGGTGAACGTGCCGCCGTACATGAAGGAAGTGGTGGCCGAGATCACCCGCCTGGCCCGGCGCAGCCCCGACATCAACCAGCGCTCCGGCGTCTCGGTGCGGGCGTCCATCGCCGACTACGAGAGCCTGCTGGCCAACGCCTTCCGCCGCGCCATCCGTCTGAACGAGAAGGAGGTCGTGCCTCGCATCAGCGACCTGCCCTACGTGATCCCCTCCATCAGCGGCAAGCTGGAGTTCGAGACGGTGGAGGAGGGACGTGAGGAGCAGATCATCGAGAAATTCATCCAGAGCGCGGTGGCGGCCGTGTTCAACCGCTACTTCAGCCTGAGCGAGCTGGAGCCGGTGGTGGCCCGCTTCAAGGAAGGGTTCGCGGTGGAGGTAGCCGATAGCCTGCCCTCGGCGGAGTATATGCACATAGCCAAGAAGGTGGACGGCCTGACGGGGGCGGTGGAGAAGCTGGGAGGGGGAGGCCAGCCCGGCCTGACGGCGGCGGCGGTGGAGTTCGTGCTGGAGGGGCTGCACCTGAACAAGCGCCTGAACAAGGACAAGGTGGCCGGAAGGGTGCAGTACAGGGGGTAAAGGGAGGAGAGCAGTCGATCTCTGGGGGTTGATGGTCATTGACTAAATAGTCCAACAGTGCTGGTTGCCCTCTCCAGGCAGACCTAAAGGTCT
>JAUYDU010000157.1 GCA_030691665.1 Chloroflexota bacterium | reverse complement strand
TGTCGGCGTCCCAGTCGCGCTGGTTTCCCTTCGTGCTCTTGATGGGGAGTGACTGCGCTAGGAGGCGCCAGGCCGAGACGCTGGTGCGGTCCATGGCCTCCAGGCGGCGTGCGACGGCCACCACATCGTGCACATGGGCTGCCAGCGGGTCGGTGTCCGGGTCGTGGGCGAAGGTGCACAGGCGCTCCAGCTCCGCCGTATCCTTCACGAGGGCAGCCGCATCACGGGGCTCAGGCAGGGCCGCGCTAGGGAAGACGGCATCCTTCAGGAGGTCGTAGTCATCCTGGAAGGCCCTGGCCACGTCTCTCAGGTGGTCCAATGTCAGGCCGAGGGAGAGGGCCAGTCGCAGCGAGGGCTGGAGGTCGGGGTTGTCCAGTGCCGAGTCCAGCCACTCGCCCCACTCCTCCTGGAAGGCCAGGTCGGCGGCGATCTCGTCCAGCGTCTCGAAGGTCGGCGGGAGGCCGACCTCCAAGGGCCGCTCGCGCAGGAGGCTTCTGGAGAAGCTGTGGAGCGTCTGTATCGAGGCCCTGTCCAGGTCGTCCACCCCTTGGCGACAGCGTGCCCTCTCCTCTTCCCCGCGCGACCCGTCCGCTGCAGCGCGCTCCAGGGCCTCGCGTACCCGGTCGCGCAGCTCTGAGGCCGCCGCCTCGGTGAAGGTGATGGCTGCCAGCCGGTCCAGGGTCGCCTTGCCCGAGGCCACCAGCGCGACCACGCGACCCACCAGACTGGAAGTCTTGCCCGTGCCCGCTCCAGCCTCCACGAAGAGGCTCTCGTCCAGCGCTTCCACAATGCACCGCCGGGCATCCTGGTCCTGGGGCACGAAGTCGGCGCTCATGCCAACTCCTTGTCTGTAGCCGGCTCCCCGCCTGCAAGCCGCACGTAAGCAGCCAGGCGCGGGTCGCGCTGTTTCCTCTCCCACACCACGTCCCGGCGAGGAGAGCAGATGGGGTCGAAGTCGCAGTATGCGCAGTTCTCGAAAGAGGTCCTCGACTCCGGCCCTGGATTGGCGGGGAAGAGGCCGTGGGCGACGCCACTGGCGATGGTGCCAAGGGCCGCACCGAATGCCTCAGCCACGTCTTGCACGCTAATGGGCTCGGCCGGCAGCAGGGCGAACTTACCCCTGGTGCTGACGAACCAGTAGGCGGCGCGCACTGTGGCCTCCGGCTTCAGATGAGCCTTGAGGGCCAAGGCGCATATGGGAAGCTGGAGGCGGCACCCGCGGTCCACTGGGTCCCCTTTCAGTCCACCGTAGGAGGAGATCCTCCCCGTCTTGTAGTCCAGTACCAGCGCCCCCGCGTCCGCCGGGATCACGTCCACCCGGTCAACGATCCCGCGGAAGCGCAGGATTCCCATGCCGGGGAGGTCCCACTCTGCGGCTGGCAACGACTCCTTGTCGCTCGGGAAACCGAAGCGCACCTCGACCTTCCAGGGTGTAGCGCCGAGGCGGGCGCGCAACCGCGCGTCCGCCTCCAGGAAGGCGTCTAGGTCTCTTAGGAGCGCGTCTTGCTCTACCTCCCACAGTAGCGCCTTCCCCGTGATCCCCCTGGCCTCCGCCCCTTGGAACACGTCGTGTGCGATGCCGTGCATCAATTCACGGTGCGCGTGCGTCCAGGGCTCGCCGGGTGCGGGCATCGTCCCCTTGGAGCCCACACGACGGAGGAAGCGCTCGAGTATGGAGTGCACCAGCGAGCCTCTGTCCATCGCTGATATGGTGGGCACCTCCTCCGGCCGATCGATGGCCGTCACGCCCAGGGCTCGGCCGAGGAGGTAGCTGAAGGGGCACGCTGCCCAGGTCTCCAGGGCAGTGGGAGACAGCACCGGGCGGTCGTGGATCCGCAGCCGGCGCGCCTTCCCCGCCAGCGCCGAGACGTCGCCGTCCCAGCAGGTAAGCTGCGCCGACGCGCGTCCTCGCTCCAAGGCCAGGGTCTGGGCCAGGGGCCCCGACTCGGCCAGGTGGTGCTCGGTGAGCGCCCGCCCGGCCCGGCGCCAGCGCCAGAGCCGCGCCAGGTCGAAGTCATGTTCGTCGGCGGGCGCTTCCTGCGCCACCGTCCGCAAGCCGTCCTCCGCCGACGCCACCACCTCGAGCCAGGGCTCTCTGGCGAGCGAAAGCAGGGTGGACGAGTAAACCGGCTTCCCGTGGAGCCGGGAGGCTGCCTGTAGGAGCCAGCGGGAGGGGGACTGGCCGCGCTGGGCGCCCGGGTCGGCGCAGGGGTACGAGAGGAGGCGCGTCGTGCCGGATGCCAGGGCTGCCAGGTACCGGTAGCGCTCCTCTGCCTCACGGGCCCCCCTCAACGGGATCCCGGCGTTCGGGCCTCCTGCGGCCAGGCGCTCCCGGTCGGGTATCAGGGGGTCGTCCGGGGAACGCGCGGGGACGAGCCCTTCCACCATCCCTACCACGTGCACCAGATCGAACTCCAGTCCCAGCGCCGCGCCCAGCGGCCCCACAAACACGCCCCGTCCGGTCTCGCCCAGGTGGCCCATCGGCGTCGACACCGCCTCGTTCAGCGCTAGGGCGAAGCGAGCAAGAGAAGGTCGCGGTTCGACGGTGTCCAGGGCTGACATCTCCCGCAGGGTCGATTCCAGCCGCTCCAGCGAGGCGTCCTCCGGCTCTCGTCCCTCGGGCGGCGCCGCCTTCCGGTCCAGGTAGGCGTCCAGGAGGTCCTTCGCCCAGCCAGCGAACTCCTGCCACCGGCTTCCGTCTGAAGGCGGCAGGAGGCGGGCCGCAAGGCCGGCCACGAAAGCGGCCAGGGCACGCGCTGACTTCGCGTCCTCCCGCATGCGCGCTGCCCGCGCCTCAGATATCTCCTCCCGCACCTCCCAATCCTCCGCCTGGCGCTCTAGCTCTGCGGCATGGCGCTCGAGCCGATCTTGCCACTGACCCGTCCCCTTCACCACCCCGGCCTGCCGGGAGAGCGCATCCCAGCGCGAAGGGTAGAGCGCGCTCCCGGCACCGCCTGGAGGCGAGATGGGGCAGCCCGTGAGCCAGGCCATGACGGCGTGGCGGGGCAGGTCGGGGTCTTGTGCCAGGTGCACAAGGCCCAGGAGGGTGCGCCCGCTCGCCGACTCAGATACGGCCACGTTTCCCGGTCCGGCCGCCGGTATCCCTGCCAGCGCTAGCTGCTCCCTGAGCAGGGCGGCGTAGGGATCGATCTGGCGGTAGAGGATGGCCATTTGGCGGAAGGGCATGCCGTCCTCGGCTGCCTTCATGAGGTGCCTGAGGACCCAGCGAACCTCCTGCCGCGGGTCGGGGGCGGCCACGAGCCGAGAGGCGCACGGCGGATGAGCGGGCATGCTGTAGGCTGGAGGGCCAAGGGACCGAGATAGCCGGGCGGCAAGGCCCTGTACAGGGGCATCGGCACCATGGTCGCCGGTGAGGCCGAGGAGCACGGCGCACTGCCATCGCCCCGCAAGCGCCTCCACCAGCGCCCGCTCCCCGGCCGTGAGGTCGGGCACGAGGAAGAAGACGATGGGACCGAGGTCATGCAGCCCCGAGGCGACACCTCCCGTCACCGCCCCGGCGGCCGCTTCTGCCAGGTCCTCTCTGTCATAGTAGTCCCGAGTGCGCTCGCGGAAGCGACGGTAGAGCTCCACCACCTCGCTGCGGAGGCCTCCCTTCGTCTCCAGCTGGGTAAGGGCATCCGG
>JAUYDU010000067.1 GCA_030691665.1 Chloroflexota bacterium | reverse complement strand
TCGTCGTCGCCACGCTCCAGGTGGGGCTGGTCATTCTGGTAGAGGCGTCGTTGAGCTTCCTGGGCGCCGGCATCCCACCGCCCACGCCGGCATGGGGCTCAATGGTGGCGGAGGGCCGGCTCTACCTCAGCACCGCCTGGTGGATAAGCATCATCCCCGGCCTCGCCATCGGCCTCACCGTGATGGCCCTCACCTTTCTAGGGGACTGGCTGCGGGACAAGCTGGACCCGAAGCTCAGGCAGCTTGTGTGAGCAGTGGCTGGCCAGAGCAGATGGACAGGAACACGACAGATTCGTCGTGTAGTAGATAGAGTCGAGAGGAGGTACGGAGATGAACAAGCCGTTGCGGGTAGTCCATTACCTGAACCAGTTCTTCGCGGGCCTGGGGGGTGAGGCAGCCAACGACACGCCCCTTGAGG
This sequence comes from Chloroflexota bacterium, assembly GCA_030691665.1. Taxonomy (GTDB): domain Bacteria; phylum Chloroflexota; class Dehalococcoidia; order SM23-28-2; family SM23-28-2; genus JAUYDU01. The sequence continues at coordinate 4,090 of JAUYDU010000067.1, read as the reverse complement.
TGAAAGATGGGCCAGTGGGCCCGGGCCGGGCGTTGCAGCAGGCCCTCGAGAAAGAGGGGACGGTGGTCGCCACTATTTTCGCCGGGGACGACTACTTCGTCTCCAACCAGGAGGCGTGCATTAAGCAGGTGGGGGAGCACTTGCGCAGCGTCAAGCCGGACCTGCTCTTCGCAGGCCCAGCCTTCGACGCCGGACGCTACGGGCTGGCGTGTGCGCTGGTGTGCAAGACGGCGTGGGAGATGGGTATCCCCGCGGTCACCGGGATGCACCCGGAGAACGCCGGGCTATCCGCCTACAAGCAGCACGTGATTGCCGTAGCCACCGGCGAAAGCCCTACTGCGATGGTGGCCAATCTGAAGAGCATGGCCAGGCTGGGGCTGAAGCTGGCGAGGAAAGAGCCGTTGGGCCCCGCTGACAAAGAGGGGTACTTGCCCACGGGCCTTCGGCGCCTGCACGTCCGCGAGAAGATAGGCGCCGAGCGCGCGGTGGACATGGTTTTGGCGCGGGCCCTGGGCAAGCCCTTCGCCTCCGAGATACCAGCGTCCCATTACGACTCCGTGGAGGCGCCGCCGCCTCTCAAGGACCTTACGGGCACTGCCGTCGCGCTTATCACCTCCGCCGGCATCGTGCCTCGAGGCAACCCGCACCAGCAGTCCAGCGCGGTGCCCCGGCGCGTGCTCATATACGACGTCAGCGGCCTGGACCGACTGACTGTGGATGCCTGGGAGTCGGTCCATTCGGGGTTCAAGGGGTTCATCTACAACACCGTCAACCCGAACTACGCGCTGCCGCTGCCCGCCGTGCGAGAGGCAGAGCGCCAGAAGCTTATCAAGGGCATCTACTCAAGGGTCTTCACGGTGGTCGGAGGGGGCTGCCCCGTTACCGACGCCAAACGGATGGGGGTGCAGATAGCCCAGGAACTCAAGCGAGAGGGGGTGCGCGCCGCCATCCTTTGCTCCACCTGAGGAAGCTGCAATCGTTGCGGCGCAACGATGAGCAAGGAGTTGGAGCGGGAAGGCATCGTGGTAGCGATGGTGAGCGCGCTGCCAGCTATCCCGCTGTCGCTGGGCGCGCACCGCGTCGTCCGCGGCGTGCGCGTGGAGCACCTCTGCGGCGATCCGAACCTTCCGGAGGCGCCCGACAGGGAATTGATGTATCGGATAGTCGCGACGGCGCTCAGGGCCATCCAGACGCCCGTAACCCAGCCGACGCTGTTTGAACCCGCGGACACCTCCGCCAAGGAGGCCGTACATGCGTCTTGAAGTAGGGACTTTCAGGATTAGGGAAGTCGTGTTCGGGCGGCGCACGCGCCTGGAGAGCGGCGTCCTCGAGCTGAACAAGCAGGAGCTTCTGGATGGCGTCCTCAAGGACCCGTATGTGGCCCGGGCCGATATTGACATAGCCAGGCCCGGTGAGCCGACGCGAATAATCGAGTACGAGAACATCATCGAGCCCAAGCTCAAGGTTGAAGGCGTGGGCACTCCCTACCCTGGCGTCTGCGGACGGCCCACGGAGATGGTCGGAGCGGGGCGAACGCACCGGCTGGGTGGAGTCAGCGTCATCGAGTGCCTGGACCTGAGCGACATTCCCGAGGCGGTCATGGGCGAGTCCAGGCAGTGGGGGCGTGAGCATGAGCAACACGAGGTGAGGGAAGGCACTCTGGACAGCCCGGTCCATCACAGGTTCCTGGACATGAGCGGCCCCGGCGCCGTCACTCCGTACGCCTCGCTCATCAACGTGTGTCTCGTAGTGAAGCCTGTCAACGGTCTGCCCGCCCAGGAGCAGCACTACGTCTCCTTCTCCAACTCCCTGAAGCTGGCGGACCGGCTGGCCGAGCTGACCAGGGGCCTGAAGCCGCATGAGGAGGAGGTCTTCGACACGACGCCCAAGCCCGGCCTGCCAGGCGTCGTCTACATTCCGCACATGGCATCCACCGAGCCAGTGGTGGGGGCGAAAGGCACGTACGGCACCGCCGTGTATGGCCAGGTGAGGCTCTCGGCCCCCTGGTATCTTACGGGCACGGAGATGCTGGACGGGGCCGTCTGCGGAGGCGGGGCTGGCGCTGTCTCCGGCGGTGGCGCCACGTGGAGGATGGCTAACAACCCCATCGTGATGGCCCTGTGGCGGCGTCACACGAAGGAGTTGAACTTCCTCGGCTGCCTCATCCAGAGGACCAACTGGACCAATCAGAACGAGTACCGCATGGCCGCTGATCGCGCCTCTCAGCTCTGCCTGGCGTTGGGTGTCAGAGGCGCCATCCTCACTACGGACATCCGCGGCCAGAGATGGGTAGGTACCATGCTCACCCTGCAATCGTGCGAGGGGGCTGGCATCAAGACGGTGCTCCTCACCGAGGAGGAGGACAACGAGAACGGCGGCGCACCTCCGCTCCTGTTTTCGTCGCCGGAGTTCGCGGCTGGCGTGTCCACCGGCACCGGCGACGTGCCGGGGTTCAACCCTGTCTCTCGCGTCATAGGGACGATAGAGCGGGCGCCGGAGGCGTGGTTCCGCGCGCTGCCGCCCATACACGGTCGCTACGGTGTCACGCACGTGCAAGACTACTTCGGCTTCGGCAAGGACAGCTATGGCGATTTCTTCGTCCCGCCGATCGCTCAGCCCGTGAGGTAGGACAGGCGAAAGCCAGAGGCCCGGCCCTACTGTCTGAATTCAGCACGCAGGCGAGGCGGCCCGCCAGCACGGCAGGCGCGGCCTCGCCTGCGCTATTGTATGGGCCGCCGCTCCTGCTTGGCCCTGCGCTCCTCCAGCCTGCCCTGTCCAGGGCGGTGGCCTGCAGGAGAGCGGTCTTGTAGTGATAGAACATGTCGGCCTGAGGAGCACCTACGTCTGGGTCAATCGCAGGGGAGCCCTCGGGGCCGTGGCCCAGCAGATACTCCCTGATGAACCAGGCGCAGCCGAAGGGTCTGAGGAAGCCTCCACTACGAGGCCGGAGAGGCATCGCCACCAGGAGAGTCCTTGCTAGCCCACAGTCGGTCGTACCACTCTCTATGTTCCTCTCCCGCGACCTTCCTGTAGCGGGCGGTGGTGTTGAAGCTCTGGTGGCCCAGGTGCTCTTGCAGGAGCCGTAGGGCGTCGCCAGAATCGTCCTGCTTCATCGCGTGCACGGCGAAAGCGTCCCTGAGCCTGTGGGGGCTCACGCCCCGCGGGCTCCCGGTGTCAGGGTTCACGAGGGGGTCCAGCCCCGCCTTCTCGGCGCACTCGCGAACTATTTGCCAGGCGCGGTGGCGGTTGATGCCGAAGAGGAGCGTTCTCTCTCCGCGCTGGACCGGCCCTCCCCGCCCGATGTACTCCTCCAGCATCTCCAGCGTGCCACTGTCCACTGGAAGCGTCCTCTGACGGTGCGTCTCCTGCTGGCGTGCTACTGGCCCCTCCACCTTCACTCCACAGCCTGGGCAGAAGGCGTGGCCTCTCCCCAGGGCGGCGTTGCACTTCGGGCACGTGAGCCTGACGCGAGCTTTGAGGTGGAGGATGGTGACAGTTCCGCCGCCGAGGTCCACGTCCTTCACCTCCAGAGCCAGCGCCTCGGAGATCCGGCAGCCCAGGTGGAAGAGGAGCCGGATCAACAACCTGTCCCGGAGATACGCGGCCGCCTGCTCCAATCGCTCCACTTCCTCGGGGCCCATGTAGGCATTCATGTGCTCTGTCCTTGGGAGGCGGGAGGCAGCTGGTTGGCTGCCAGGGGCAGCGTTGCGGCGCCGAGCACCACGTCCCGTAGATTGTCGAGGCCCTGGGCGAAGGCCTATGGCGTGAACATAACGCAGCCCTGGCTCTGCAGGCTGGCGTGGACGGGCCGGCCCTCGACATAGAGGTCTCGATGCGCTGTCTGGAAGAGGGCCTTTAGGAAGTCGGCGGTGGGGGTGGGTGGTCATGCTGCCATCTCCCCCGCCAGCCGCTGGAGCCACTCTTCAATCCCAACGACGGCTATGCCTGAGGAGAGATGGGGTTGGGTATTCTCGGGGCGGGCAGACTCGAACTGCCGACCCCCTGGTCCCAAACCAGGTGCGCTACCGCTGCGCTACGCCCCGAGTGGGTACAAGTATAGCAGAAACCACCACCGGAGCAGACTGTAGAG
>JAUYDU010000220.1 GCA_030691665.1 Chloroflexota bacterium | reverse complement strand
CCACCTCCATGGCCATGTAGATGACGAACAGGGGCAGGGCCATGCGGTAGTCCTTCAGCCGCCGGGCGAAGGTGGCACTCAGGTGTTCCTCGCCCACCATCTCCAGGAAGGTGCGCTTGGCGTCGGCGTTGGAGATGATGATCGGCGCTCGAAACTCCTCGCCCTTCACCAGCGCGACGCCCACTGCCCTGCCGTCCTCCATGATGACCCGCCCCACCTTAGAGCGCAGGCGCACCTGGCCTCCGCCCTCCTCGATCACCCGCACCAGTCCCTCCACCAGGGGCCGGGCGCCGCCGCGGATGAAGTAGGCGCCCCGCATGTAGTGGTCCATGATCATGGCGTGCATGGCCACCGCCGCCTTCGTCCAGGGGGCACCGTACAGGCCGGCCTCGGCGCCCAGGACGTGTCGCAGGCGATGGCTGGCCTCCACAGCGTCGAACACCTCCCCCAGGGTGCACTGAGGCCAGGGCTTGCCCAGCACCTCCTTCAGGGGCTGCCTGCCCGACGGCTCAGCCGGGGCGCGGCCGGCGATCATCATCAGGAAGTCGATGTAGCGGTCGATGGCCTGGGCCTCCTGGGGGAACGTCTCCTGGAGGCGCCGGCGGTAGCGCTCCCAGCCGGCCGGCACCCGGAACTCCAGGTCGGGGAAGCGCAGGGTGTCGAAGCCGTCCTGGTCCATGGGCACGAACTCTACCTGGTCGGCGATGCCCACCTCCTCCACGAAGGTGGGGTAGAGGCCGCCCGGCCCGCAGTCGCCGATGTAGTGGAGGCCGACGTCGAAGTCGAACATCTTCTTGCGGCGGAAGGTCTGGGCGTTGCCGCCGGGAGCGAAGTGGGCCTCCAGCACCAGGGGCCGAAGGCCCCTCTTGGCCAGCACGGCGGCCGCGGTCAGCCCGCCAATGCCCGACCCGATGACGATGGCATCGTGCTGCTCATCCATGGTGGTGTCTCCTTCCACTCACCGGGGCCTGGGAGGGCTCTGGGTGCCTGCCCTGAGTATCGTAAAGCGGGCGGTACATGAGGGCAAGGTGCGGAAGTCCAGGGGCGCCTTGTTCGTTGGCATCGTCAAGCGAGCGTGCGCTGACCATATGGTGCTTAAAGATTCGCGCACTCCTGCGCGATAGCTGCCGTTTCTGCCGCATCCAAACCGGCGGTCCTGTTCTGCGGCGTCACGCCCAGTTCGGATAAGAACTGCGAAGGGGTCGGGTCAAATTGCCACAGGCCGACAAGTGTTTGGGCCTGAGGCCCACTGCGTGTGTTGGCTAGAGTCAGAATGCAGCATGCCTTTGCCCGCGCAATAGAAACATATAGTAGCCTTCTGCGTTCCTGCAGCAGTCCGGCTGAAGCCAATGCTCGCAGTCCTGGCATCATCTGCTGCTCAAGTCCCGGGATGAACACGACCTTCCCTTCCAACCCCTTCGCACCATGCATCGTGAGGATGCGAACCCGATCCGCGAGCTGTGGTGCACTCGACTGAGGCAGCCCCAAACGCTGCTGCACGTCTTGGAGGATACTTAGCTGCGCGACTTCGCTGTCCGCCCGGAAATAGGCAAGTAGTTCCTCTAACGTCATGCCATCAGGAAGCATGGCTCGAAATTCGTGCCATTCTTGGAGAGCCTCTTGGCACTTGAGCCTGACGGGATTGAACACATGCTGAATGATCTGAACGAATGCCTGATCGTGAGACGCGAGATCATCAGGCATATTCCAGTTCTGGACGAATTGGCAGACCTGCGCCACCCGTGCGATACCCTTGAGCGAGCGCGCGCTGAACGCCTTCGTTGGAAACGCCACGTAAAAGAGATCCCTGAAGTTCAGATTGGACAATATTGTGGCAGACTCAATGTCCAGACATGTCTGGATACCGATTCCGTCATGTAGACCTAGGAGGTCGCGGTGAGCAGCGTAGTCGTCCCTGTTATCCACGATCCTCAGCAGCGCAAGAATGAGCCGCCCCATCGGGGAGTCGGCCAGTTCTGGGCCCTTTGGAGCGGCGAAGGGTACGCGAGCGTCGTTCAAAGCCTGCTCGAATAGCCTCAGCTGGGCGGGACGGTTGCTGAGAAGGATGAGTATGTCCCGCCCTTGCAGGCCGGCGTCAATCAGGGCGCGGGAGGACTCGCTGATCGCTCTAGCCTCAAGCACCCCACTTGGCAGCCTCCAGATGAAGAACTGACCCTGAACTGGAGGATCTGAAGCTGTATACATCGAGGTGAGACCCTTTTGGATCCTAGGCGGCGAGGGATTATAGCTAATCAGGCTCATTGCCCGAGCGAGGACCTCCGGCGTGCATCGAAAGCAGTCCACCAACGTGTGGGACGTGGAGCCAGGGTAGCTGACGTCAAAGTTCTGTATTCCAGAGGGGTCCGCGTGGCGGAAGGCGTAGATGCTTTGATCGTCGTCTCCCGCCACCCAGAGGCTGGCACCTCCCTGAGCGATGGCACGGATGAACTCTTGATCGCAGGCGTTCAAGTCCTGGAACTCGTCAACAACCAAGTGCCCTATCCCCAACAACGCTGCAGGATCTAGACTGCCTTGACCGATGGCGTCTACGCACCGGCGCACCACTTCCCCCGGGAGAATACATGAATAGAAGGTAGTTGTCTGGTTGTGGAACGCTTGGAAGTTGGTTCGCTCGACCGGGGAAACCTGGGCTAGATGCGCGAGCTGAAGCGTCTGCCAGTAGGCATCATGGGCCAACCGGATCTCCTTAGCGCGTCCAGGCGTGGCATTAAACCGGTGCGCCAACTCGACATCGAAAATGTTCTGCTGCTCCCAGTCATCGAGGATCACGGGGCCT
>JAUYDU010000001.1 GCA_030691665.1 Chloroflexota bacterium | reverse complement strand
ATGCCATTGCAGTACCTGCGACAAAGAGCCCCAGGAGCAGCGCGGGAATCCCCAGAACCAACATGAACTTCTTGATCACTTCACTCCTCCGTCCTGAATTGGCTGATGCACATCTGTTAGAACGCCGCGCAGGGGCCAACGACAGGAGCCACGCTCTGACGAGGATGCGCACGCAAGACCCACTGGGGACAAGGTGGGGCATTACTGTATGTAGCGGATGTGAGACGATCGAGCGTCTTGCACGATATGACGTGTTGTGCCCTCGGGTGTGAGGCTTACCAGTGGCAGGGGTAGCTCCCACCAACGTTGCCACAGATGCGAAACACCCACGATTAATGCTTGGTGCTGTAATCTCGGCGCCTTTCCGTTGGATGTGCTTCGTCGGCATCAGCGTCTGTCTAGAATTCCAGTCGCAGCACCGTCGCGGCACCGTCACGGAATGAAGGTCACTTCCACCGGGCCTCCCTGCACCGCCAACTGGCCCTTCTCGTGCCGCACAATGTGGGTTCAACATCTACAAACCCTACGCTAAACCCTACGCTGGTAGTCTGCCGACGCCGGAGGATGGAGTCGGAACGACTACGGGCTTGGCGGCACTAGCCGAGTGCGCTCGCCCGGGGAACCGGGAGGGGCTGTCGCGCCCCTGGTCTCCTGGCACCAAACCAGGCGCTGCAACTGCTCAAGCGGGGCCAGAACCAGGGTGCCGTGGTTCGTGAGGTGGAGGGTTAGGTGAGTCCTCACCACCAGAGGTACCCCACCTCATCTGCGGAAACAGGCTGGACAGACGAAGTAAAGTCGTGTCTCGGCCAAAGAACAGAGAGAGGAACCAGTCGACAGCCACCCGGATACGATTGTAGTTATGGGGAAGCAAAGACAGGTACGCCCCTAGCCACAGGACCCGGGCCAGGAATCCGTAAAGGCGAAACCCCAGTATCTTCAGGGCGGCAGAGTGGGAACCCAGGGCGACCATGTCCGCCATCCAGGGGGTGACAAAGGGCTTCTTCGAGCCCGCCCTCAGGTCGGCCATTATGTTGTGGGCTACCGTGCCCGGCTGGCGCACAGCTATATGTGCCTGGGGTGGCAGGGGCTGCCCCGTGACCGGGTGAGCAAAGTGGGCATTGTCCCCGATGGCATAGACCCCTGGGAAGCCCGGGACCTCCAGGTAGCGATTCACCATCACCCTACCCACATCGTCCTTAGCTACTGGAAGGGAGGCGACCACCGAGTTCGCCACGATGCCCCCGACCGACACCACCGTGTGGGCAGCGATGACCTCACGGCCGTCGATCTCCATCTCCCGATCCCCTACTCTGGTCACCCGGGATCCCAGCCGTACTTCGATCCCCTTCTTGCGCAGGAGCGCCAGGGAGTAGTCGCCGAGTTTCGAGTCCATGTCGGCCAGCAGGCGAGAGTCGGGGCACACTAGAAGGATGCGAATAAGGGAGCGGTCAACGCTCAGGTAGCGCTTGACCAGATGGCGAACGATGAAGTCCCTCATCTCAGCCACAAGCTGAACTCCAACCGGCCCTCCACCCACCACCACAAAGGTGAGCAGCCCTTCCTGCCCGTGGGACTGGCCGTCCGCCATCTCGAAGAGCCGGATGATGTGATTGCGCAGGTATATGCTGTCGTAGATGGTCTTCAGTGTCAACGCTCGACCTGCGGCGCTGACGTCCGGCACACCGCCGAGGGCTAGCACCAGGTAATCGTACGCCATTGCTCCACGATCCGTGAGCAACCGTTTCCCTTCCAGATCTACTGAAAGCACCTCCGCGTTTACAAAGCGGAAGCGCCTTCGGCCCCGCAGAGCCCGGATCGGAAGGGCAATATGCCTGGTCTCGATGCCGCCGGTAGCTACCTCGTGGAGCAGTGGCGCGAACAGCAAGAAGTTCTCCCGACTCACCAGGGTGATCTCTGCCGCGGGCTCCCGGCGTAACACCTTCTCCAGGCGCAGGGTGGTATATACTCCGCCGAAGCCACTTCCAGCCACCAGAATACGCACGGGGCTGGCCAACCGGCGTTGTCGCCACCTCTGGCTGACCACCTCTATCAGTAGACGGGGCAGGAAGCCTGGGCCCAAGGCCGTGCGCAGTATGTGTCCATAGCTGTGGCTGCCTGTGAAGATGTCCCACAGTACCTGGCTGCTCGGGCGGTGGCGGGCAGCGCGCTGCTGCTCTCGCAGGGCCAGTTGACTGTGGGCCAGGAAGACCTCCCGCCTCTGCTTGAAGCTCTCGTGCATCCGGAAGATGAGCCGCCCATAGGCGTTATCCCGATGCAGGGAGGCAAGAAGGGGCGAGTAGTGGCGCCGGAAGCTCCCTGCGGAGACTCCGTGGTAGATCGTTACGTAGGCAGCCTGGCGGGCGGTAACCAGAGCCGACCCGATGCCGTCTTTGTAGAGGTGGGTGACGCTGGCATCCCCGATAGCTACAAAGCCGTCGGCGTAGGGATGGGAGGACCTTCCTACGGAGATCACCGGCCTGCAGCCACACACCCTCCTGTAGGGAAAAGGGAGTTCTCGCTGTACCAGAGGATGGGCAAGGAAATCAGCCACAGGAGGAGGGCCGCGTCGGCCCAGCAGAGACACATTTATCAGGCTCCCCTTCGGCACGAGGGTGCCAAAGACCAGAGGCGAGTGGGGGAGGAGAAAGACCTTGACCCTGGCGCCGAAATGGGTAGCCACATCCTCCGGCCTGGCCAGAAGTTCGTCTTGGGCCATGCGCAGAGTAGGTGGGGGATAATAGCGTGACCCCTCAATGCGAAGAGGCGGATTGTTCACCCCTGTGGCCAGGACGATGAGGTCGTACTCCTGCCATCCCACCGAGGTGAGCAGGGCTGGGTGGGGGTCGAGCCTGATGGCCTCCACCCGGAGGCGCCGCCGGCGAGCACCCCGCTGCTGGGCCACCTCCAGCAGGAAATGGTCAAAGCTTGCATTCGCCCCCAGCGGTGCCCGCATGGGTCCACCGCCCCGGTAAACGCTGTAGATCTCTTCCCCTGGCTCTGGATTGGCAACCTCAATGGTGCCAAAGGGGCTAATAACGGTATAGGCATTTATCCGGCTCTGTACCGCTGCCTCCGGGATGGCTATGCCCAGCTCCCGGATATTGCGGAGTAGCCGGGCGGAGAGTATGCCGGCGCACCGGTTGCACCCCAAGGGGCCGGGGCCAGAGAAGTCCCTGGGCTCATAGATGTCCACCTCCGGGGACTCTCCCCGGTTTCGGGCAAAAGCTAACAGGTAGAGGGCAAAGAAACTACCTGCTGGCCCGCCGCCTACGACTGCCACCTTAAGGTCAGCACCCATTGCCACCACCTAAACCTTCGCGAAAGGTGCGTGCCGCTCCGATTCGCTTTTACTGGGAGTGGCCCTTAGGGCTTTATGTTGACGGCAATCCCCCAGTTCGGCCGACACCATGCCGTCAGCAAGACCCGAATGGGGGTGGCTGGAGTCTACCATTGGTCATTGGGTGCTCGTCAACCGTCTCTTGCTCCTGTGTGGCCATGGACACCGTCGGCAACTCCGCAGGCGTCATGACCTACCTGCCATTTGGAGAGACACGGACCGCCAGCGGGACGTTTAGGACGGATAGGATGTACACCGGGCAGAGGCTGGATGGCACTGGCCTCTACTTCTGCAACGCCCGCTACTACGATGCGGGCCCAGGGTGATCCACAGCCAGGACTGGGATGTGTCGGACTCCCCAATGTGGAACAAATACGAGGTGACACGCTCAACAGAACGCTGTGTTGTTCAGCAGGGATAAGGCCTTGGCTCTCCAATAGGGTACAGTGGGTCGCAGCTACCGCGTTCCGGCTTGTGAGGGCCACTCGCAAAGGATTTGGTTTTGGAGTGGTAATACTGCCTAGTGACTCTCAGTTTTCGCCTCCTTCGCCGAGCTCTTGTCAAGAGTTGTGGAAATTCCCTTCCAGCCCTCCGGTCCATCAGGCTGCCGCAGTGGCCAGTTGACGCGCATCCCGCCGTTGCAGGAGGCCGTCCTTGAAGGAGCATCCCGCCAGCACCAGGGCCATCAGGTTCGCTCCCCCGTTGAGGGCGTGCCAGCGCCCGCTGAGCCGCTCC
>JAUYDU010000484.1 GCA_030691665.1 Chloroflexota bacterium | reverse complement strand
CAGGCGCCCTTCCACTGCCCTGGCCGCCGCATATTCGTAGCTCCCGCTGGCGTGCCAGGTGTCGTCGGTCAGGTCAACCTGCCACAGGGCCAGGCCGAGGAGGACGACAGAGAAGGCGCCCGACAGGGCCAGCGCCGGCGCCGCCCCCCGATCGCGATCGGCGCTGAACCGTGCGAGAAATGCCCAGGCCTCGCGGAAGATCAGGCCGGCCGCGAAGGCGAGGGCCGGCACCAGGATGGCGAAGTAGCGCATATCGTTGCGCAGCAGGTACACGACGAAGAGAGGGGCGACCTGAAGCCACAGAGCCCAGCGGTACTCCGGCCGCCAGCGGGTCGCCAGCAGAAGGCCGAGCCCGCCGCTGATGACCAGCAGCGGCTCCTGGTTCAGGAAGTCGTGAAGGCCCGTGAACACCAGCGTCCCCTCATGGGCCTCAGCCGTTGGCTTCAGGAGATAGTCGCTGAGGAAGCTGGCGGGATTGAGGCTGAAGCCGCTGATGACATCGCCGGCCATCCACCAGAGGGCGGCAGCGAAAGCGACGAGAAGGGCCGCCACAGACGCCAGGTAGGTGCGAAGGACGGGCCTAAGGCTACGCTGGCTGTGGCGGGCGCCGATGGCCAGGAAAACCGCCAGGCTGGGAACCGCCAGGATCAGCTCCAGGCGAACGAGGACGAGAAGGGCGGCCGCCAGGGCGGCGCAAGTGGCGAAGGGGGTGGGCCTGCCGCTGCGGCCGGCCAGGTAGGCCAGAAGCATGGCCAGCGCCAGCAGGAAGGCGGCAGTAGCCTCGGGCATGACGAACCTGGACCAGGCCGCCGAGCTGAAGGAAAGGGCCACCGCCAGGCCAGCGCCAACGGCCGCTGCCCGCGAGCGTAGGGTCAGCAGGGCCAGGAAATAGACGGTGGGGATAGTGGCCGTGGCGGCGACGAAGGACAGAGCCTTCGCTGCTAGCTCTGGGTCGCGGGTGAGGAGGTACACGGGGAAGGCCAGCAGGGGATAGCCCAGGCGGTAAAAGGGGATCGACCAGGCATCGCCGCCGGGGCCCAGGGCGTCCGCCAGGGGCGGGCCCTGGGCAAGGCCCTTGAGGGTCAGAAGGAACTGGTAGGAGTCGGGGTGGAGGAATATGCCATCTTGGGCGCCCCAGCGAATCAGTGCGCCCAATAGCGTTAGGGCAGCCGCCACCGCCAGGTCGAGGGCAGCCCCGATCGCGATCGGGACAGTCGTTCTGGCGAGGAGGGGCCCCCGGGTCGAGCGTTCCAGTACAGTAGACACGCCTATACGCCCGCCACAAGCGGGGGGATTTTGCGACCTCGTTCTTAAGACGGCCCAGGGGCGATAGCGTTACACATGCGGCCGGGCACAGCCCAAACTAGTGGCAACCTGCCCGCCTTTGGCGGGTTGGTCTAAAGGCCGTCGATAGCTATGATGTGCCTGTATCCTGCCCGCCTCGGGCGGGTCGGCCCTGGCATCTCGCGGCCTTGGGGATGGCTTGAGGAATGGTTCTATTCTACGGATGGTGGGTGGTCTTTGCCTCGGCGGGCATCGTATTCCTCACCGGCGGCACCTTCTTCTACGGCTTCAGCGCTCTCGTCAACCCCCTGACCAGAGAGTTCGGCTGGTCGCGCGCCCTCATCTCCGGCGCCTTCTCCCTGCGCACCGAAGTGGGAGGGCTGGCTGCGCCAGTGGCCGGCTACCTGGTGGACCGGGTCGGCTCCCGCCGATTGCTCATCGCCGGGGTGCTCCTGGTCGGAGCAGGATTCCTCTTTCTCAGTCGCGTCCACTCGGTATGGACCTTCTACGCCGCCGTCATGGTCATCGCCGTGGGCATGAGCGCTACGGGCGGCCCGGTGGCGATGGCGGCCGTCGCCCACTGGTTCGTCAAGAAGCGAGGGCGGGCCCTGGCCCTGATGACCACCGGCGCCGGCAGCAGCGGTGTGATGGTGGTGGTGCTCGCCTGGCTGATCTCCCAGTTCGACTGGCGGACGGCCCTGGTGATCATGGGCCTGGTGCAATGGGCCGTCTGCATCCCCCTGGCCCTGCTCGTCTGGAGCCGGCCCGAGGACCGGGGCCTCTTGCCCGACGGCGAGCGCCCTGCCCTGAGCCTGTCGAAGGGGCCCGCCGTGGCGGCCGGGAGCTGGCCCGACCAGGACGAGCGGTCGGCCGTGCCCGAGGCCGCGGCAGTGGGCGATGGCTTCCCCCGCCCTCAAGACGAGGGGCTCAGCATGGGCCAGGCCGTGCGCACCCGCTCGTTCTGGCTGCTGGCCACGGCCATGGCTCTGGCCGGCTTGGGCAGCACCGCTATTATCGTCCATCAGATACCTTTCTTCACCGAGGCGGCGGGCCTGTCGGAGCAGAGGGCCGCCCTGGTGGCGATGGCGATGACCTTCGTGAGCCTGGCAGGCCGCCTGGGCTTCGGCTGGTTGGCCGACTACGTGGACAAGCGGAGGGTGCTGGCGGCCGCTTACGTGCTCATGGCTCTGGGCATCATCGTGCTTGCCAACGCCCATAGCGGCTGGCAGCTTCTCTTCTTTCTGGCTGTGTTCAGCCCCGGCTGGGGTGGCGTCATTGCCGTGCGGCCGGCCTTTCAGGTCGAGTGCTTTGGCCTGAGAGCCTTTGGGGGCATTCAGGGCCTGATGTTCACCGTGTCCACCCTGGGGAGTGTCGTCGGGCCGGTCTTCGCCGGCTGGATGCACGACACGGCGGACACCTACCGGCCGGCCTTCATGATCCTGGCGATGGCCGTCCTGGCGGCGGCTCCTGCCGTGCTGATGATGGGAAAGCCACGGACGGAGTGGGCGGAGGTCGCTCGGGCCCCGGAGCTATAGGGGCAATTTCAAAGGGTAGCGTACCTCCCCCTAACGGGCTTAGAGAAAATGAAAACACCCCTGAGGGTTGAAACCCTCAGCTTTGGGGAAGCTGCGGGATTTATCCCGCAGAGGTGAATTTGAATGGTTGAACGCCTTCAGGCTGCGGTGCCGACCTGCCTGCCGGCAGGCAGGAAGAATTGTGAAATAGCTTCCAGGGGCGCTAGGTGACAGTAAGAGAGACCTGGCGGGCGCACAGGGGGCAGTCGGCCGGGTCATAGGCCGGAAAGTCGAGGGTCAGGCAGGAAAAAAAGGGCAGGCCGAAGTCTGTCCGCCCGCTGGTGCGGTCCACCAGCACGCCCACGCCGATGGGCTGGCCGCCTGCGGCCCGCACCGCCTCTATCACCTCGCGGATGCTGCCGCCGGTGGTGAGCACGTCGTCCACCACCAGGGTTCGCTCGCCGGGGGCCACCCGAAAGCCGCGGCGGAGGCGGAAGCCCTCGCCTTCCCCCTTCGCTGCCCCTTCGCTTCGCTCAGGGCTTCGGCTCAGGGCAGGCTCCTTCTCGGCGAAAATGCCCCGTACGCCCAACTGGCGGGCCACCTCATAGCTCAGGATGATCCCGCCGGTGGTGGGTGCTGCCACCAGTTGGACGCTCTGGGGGCGAAAGTGGTCGGCTATTCTGCGGCATAGCTCTTCTGTTTGCGGCGGCTGCTCTAGTAGGCGGAACTTCTCCACGTATAGGGGCGAATGGCGCCCGGAGGCAAGGAGAAAGTGACCGTCGAGGATGGCGCCAACCTGGCGAAGGAGGCTCTCAGTTTCCTGGGACACCTTGGTCCGTCGCCTTGTCGCTGGCGAAGATGGCCGAGTGGTTGGGGGCCAGGCCCGCCTCGGAGAGAGGCCAGTAGGATAGCCAGGCCTTGCCGATGATGTTCTTCTCGGGGACTTTGCCGAAGGCCCGCGAGTCGCTGCTGTTGTTGCGGTGGTCGCCCAGGACGAAGTACTCGTGCTCGCCCAGGGTCCAGGGGCCGCAGGGGCAGTTGGTCTGGCCGCTTACGTACGGCTCCACCAGGGGCTCGTCGTTGACAAAGACCACCCCATCCCGGATCTCCACCCTGTCCCCGGGCACGCCGATGACCCGCTTGATGAAGTCACGCTCCATGCTCTGGGGTGACCGGAAGACGATGACGTCGCCTCGGTCCGGACTGCCGAACAGATGGCGGGTGGAGTTGTCGCCGGCGTCGA
>JAUYDU010000453.1 GCA_030691665.1 Chloroflexota bacterium | reverse complement strand
ACGCCAGTAGGGTGGGTAGCGCTGGTGATCCTGCCCGCCATCTGCCTGGCGTTCAGCGCTTTGCGCCGCATCTGGGCGCCGACTTTAATGGGCGGTCGTGCCAGCCCTGAAGCATCGGCATGAAGTTCCTATCCCTGGCCTTGGGCCTGGTGCTGGCCGCCTTGGCCGTTCCTATGGTGGGCGGCGGCACGGCGCTATTCACCAGCCAGGTCCAGAACCCTGGCAACACGTTCACCACGGCGTCGTCGTTTCCTCTTCCCTGGTGGGACACCGCCTACGCCTTCCGCCGGCAGATCACCGTCGCAACGGGTGCCAACACCCCCTACAAGGGTTATGACGACTATAGCGTACAACTAGGCGTAGACACGGCTTCTCTGGTGGGGTCAGGTAAGCTCCAGGCCGACTGTGATGACCTGCGGCTGGCCTACTGGAACGGTTCGTCCTGGGTGGAGCTAAACCGCGATGCCTACGCCTGCAACGGCGGCAGTACGGAGCTCTGGTTTAAGCTCCAGGCCGATATCCCGGCCAGCTCCTCGGACGATGACTATTATCTGTACTATGGCAACCCCTTGGCCTCCAGTCCCCCGGCAGACCGAAGCGAGGTCTACCTCCACTACAACAATTGGAGCTCAAATCGCCTGGGCGAATACGCCATCGGCCGCCAGGATGCCTGGCACGGCACTGGAACCTACGCCGGCTTTAGCTGGGACGGTGTCAACCAGCGAGTGAACTTCAATACCGGCGATAATTTCACCGGTGGCTTGCGTCTGGCCGGCTTTGGCGAGCGGGACCTGTATGTGGAGCAGGTGGTTCGATACATCGGGTGCTATCCCTCCGACGTGACCCAGGGGTTGACGGCCCGCTACTCGGGAGACGGAACCAGCAGCGACAACTGGTACGCCTTCGTGCAGGCGAATAGCAGCGGATGCAGTGTCAACCCCTATACTAACCCGGCCATGCAGAAGGACAACCGCACCGACGCCGGCTTCTGCGGCAGCGGGGCCGGCACTGCCTGGGCGCTGGATGGCTCTCTCCACCGCCAGGGCTTTGCCATGTGGGGTGTCAATCCCACGAGCATGAAGGGCTGGCTGGACAAGTCGCCCCGCAAGCCGGTCGAAGCCTCCGACCTGGCCTGCTCCGACGCCGCGGCCACCGATCACGAGAACGCCGGCGACGTGGCGTGGGTCCAGGCCCAGACGGCGGGCTCCTTCGACGACTTTCTAGTCCGACGATACACAGAGCCTGAGCCCACCACCTCCCTGGGAACGGAAGAATCAGCCCCCTAGTCCCAACGCGTCCCCACGCACCCAGGCGGGCACCCCCCAGAAGCGGTGGCGGAAATACTCGGCGATGGCGGCGTCCAGGTCGCGGTCGGCCAGGTCGCGCACCCTGGCCAGGGCCGGGTTAGCGCGTACTTTGTCAGGCGAGATCTTGTCGGCCACGAAGATGATCTTCTCCAGAAGCGACATGCCCGCCCTACCGACGGTGTGGAAGCGAGCGGCCGCCAGCACCTGGGGGTCGTCGATGCCGTAATCGCGGCGCAGCATCTCGGCCGCCACCGCCCCGTGGAGGAGGATGGGAGCCTGCTCCTCGGCGGGGCCGACCTCCAGGCTGAAGCGGCGGGCGGCGGCCAGCAACTCCTGGGGCGAGAAGGCGCGGGCGAGGTCGTGGCCCCAGGCGGCCAGCTCCACCTGCTCCTCGTCGATGCCGTAGCGGCGGGCCAGGCGGCGCGCCTCGGCCACCGTGCCCTCGACATGCTCGGCCAGGCCCTGCGGCAGGCGGGAGACGGCGGCGCGCAGGGCCTCGATCTGGGGATGCATGGCTACCAACGATACCACACCCTGATGATCATCAAGAAAACAAAGGCTCAAGCCCGGCATAGCGCCATGTAGCGGAAGCCTTTAGGCTTCCACCCCATGTCGTGGAGGCCTCAAGGCCTCCGCTACATCACTCCGCGCTCAGCGTCACTGATTCATTAACGACCGTAGGGTTGTGGCAGAGGTCGCGCCTGCTGTGCCGGCCCCACAAGTCGAAGCCGAGGTTCGGGGATACCCGCCTGGAAGAAGAACCGAAGCATCGCCGCTCATGGTGAGCCACTCCACTCGCTCATGGTGAGCTCGTCGAACCATGAACCTGAGCCGCTCATCCTTCGACAGCCCGCCAGGATGCGGGGGGATCCCATGTCCCTACCCCTCGGGGCCCAGGCGGCGGCCGCCGAGGACGTGCAGGTGCAGGTGGTAGATCGTCTGGCCGCCGTACTCGCGCACGTTCAGGGCCAGGCGATACCCCCTGTCGGCGATGCCTTCCTCCTGAGCCAGCTTGTTAGCCACGCCGATGAGGTGGGCCAGCAGGGGGCCGTGCTCCTCGGTGATGTCGACGGCGGCGGGGATGTGCTCCTTGGGGATGACCATGAAATGAACGGGCGCCCGCGGATGGATATCGCGGATGGCGAACACCTGCTCATCGTCGTGGAGCTTGGCCACCGGCGTCTGGCCCGAGCCCATGTTGCAGAAGAGGCATTCCGCCATAGGGGCCCTCCTCTCTGGCGATTGGAGGCGAGAGGTTAGAAGTTGGGCGCGCTTCCAACCTCCACCGTCCAGCCTGCGGGGGAGTAGCTAGCTATCTATTCTAACCGATGGGGTGAGGCCTGGCGAAAGGCCTGGCCTGAGCCTGCCGAAGGCCTATACCCTGCGCCGCAGGGATAGGGCCACCAGGCCTGCCGCTCCCGCCAGCAGGCCAACGCCCAGCAGGAG
>JAUYDU010000345.1 GCA_030691665.1 Chloroflexota bacterium | reverse complement strand
CCCGCCGCCTGGTCAACCTTCTGCGCGGCTGGAGCCTGGAGATCAAGGACATGCTGGGCGGGATGGGCATCAACGCCCTGGAAAGCCTGCGGGGGAATCGCCTCAACCTGCGTGGGGTCGGCCTCACCGATTCCGAGCTGGCAATCCTGGGCGTGAGGATGGCAGGGAGCTAAATCGATGACGGCTGGACTTTCCCAGGAGGCGACGCCGGCTCTCACCATCCACGCCAACGGTGTTCACTACCGAGACCTGAATCGCATCATCAGAGAAGCGGTTGAGGGCGGAGCCCAGAGGATCCAGCTTCACAACGTGCATGGCCAGAGGTACATCGGCACCAACCTGCGCAGTGCTGCCGAAATACACATCTACGGTACGCCGGGCAACGACCTGGGCGCATTCATGAACGGCCCCAAGATCGTCGTCCATGGCAACGCTCAGGATGGCTGCGGCAATACCATGAACGAAGGAGAGATCGTCGTTCACGGCCACGCCGGAGACATCGCCGGGCTGTCGGCACGCGGGGGCAAGATCTTCATTCGCGAGGACGTCGGCTATCGAGCCGGCATCCACATGAAAGAGTATGGCGATAAGAGGCCAGCTCTGGTCATCGGCGGCACGGCCCAAGACTTCCTGGGCGAATACATGGCGGGCGGCATCGTCGTTGTGCTCGGCCTCGGACTGAGTAGTGGCGAATCGCACAAGGCCAACTTCGTCGGCACCGGCATGCATGGCGGGGCCATCTATCTGCGCGGCCACATCAACGACTACCAACTCGGCAAGGAGGTCGGCGTCAGCGAGCCGGACAAGAAGGACCGGGCGCTCCTCTCCGATTTGATCGGGCAGTTCGCCGACCATTTCGGCTATGATGCCAGGGATATCCTATCGAGCCGCTTCATCAAGCTGTCTGCCCTTTGGCTGCGCCCGTACGGGAGGCTGTACGCCTACTAGTCGAGACGTGACAAAGGAGCTATAATGACGCGCGGCGGTGAACTGCCGGGCCCTAAGCGGCGAACACCCTCGGGGCGGTGAATAGACTATGATCCAGGACGACAACCGGGACACGGAGCGAAAGGTCGTCTCCATCCTGCGTGTGCTCAGCGAGTCCTCCGAGCCTCTCGGTTCGACTGCCATCGCTCGGGCCCTCGAGTCTCACGGGCTCCATCTGAGCGATCGGACCGTCCGCTACCACCTCAAGCTCACCGACGAGCGCGGCTTCACGCGGCCCCTGGGCAGAGACGGCAGGATGATCACCCCCAAGGGCTTGGCCGAGGTGAGAAGCGCCCTGGTGCCAGAGCAGGTCGGCTTCGTCATCGAAAGGATCGAGCTGCTGGCCTTTCAGACCACCTTCGACCCCAGGCGACGCACCGGCCAGGTGCCCATAAATACGTCCCTCTTCCCCAAAGACAGATTCAGGGAGGCCCTGACGGCGATGAGGGACGCCTTCAGCGCTGGCCTCTGTGTCAGCGAACTGGTGGCCGTGGCCCCCGAAGGCGAGAAGCTGGGCGACGTGGTCATTCCCGAGGGCACTGTAGGTTTTGCCACGGTTTGCAGCGCCGTCATAAACGGAGTTCTTCTCAAGGCGGGGGTGCCCACGGACTCACGGTTCGGAGGCGTACTGGAGATCCAGAACTCCACGCCGCGCAGGTTCGTGGCCATCATAACCTACGCTGGCTCCTCCCTGGACCCCTCCGAGGCCTACATCCGGGCCAGGATGACCCGCGTCCGAGACGCCGCCGCCACCGGCAACGGCAGAATCCTCGCCAACTTCCGGGAGATACCCACCGCCTCGGAACCACTGGTGCGGAGCATCACGGCGGAACTCAACCAGGCCGGGATCCGCGGAGTATTCCTGATGGGCGAGGCCAGTCAGCCCGTGTGCCAGATCCCGGTGGGCCTGAACAAGGTCGGCATCGTCCTGCTAGGCGGGATGAACCCCATAGCCGCTGCCGAAGAGGCCGGAATAGAAGCAGACAACGTCTCGGAGAGCGGCACCATCGACTTCGAGCGCTTGACCAGCTTCTGGGATCTGTAGCTCCCCTCCGGCGGTCGGCTCACTCGCCCCAGCTCACGTTATCCTCATCCTCTAGGACGCTCCCCCAAGTCGTTCCTTCCGTTTTGCTGGCGAGCACCAAGGGCCCGCTGCTGCCGGCATCCCTGCCTTCGATTGCCCGCCTTCCGGCAAGCGTGGCCAAATCGAAGTAGTCCGTCTTCTTCACAATCTTCCCGTGCTCGATCGCCATCACGGAAGCCCCCCGGACCTCGAACCTTCTGTCGCCGGGCCTTGTCCCAGCAAGCTCGCCCTTCTCAGTGCCCGACATCACCCATTCGATGCACGCCCGGTCGTCGCCGACAAGCGGGCTTGCGGCGAACATCATCGTGGCATCGGGAAGGGCCGCAAAGACATCGGCCAAGTACCGCCGAATCGCGCCCTTGCCCCGGACCGCCGTCCCCAGGCCGTGGTCCTCATACAATGCGTCCTGATCAAAGAACGATACCAGCTCGTCCAATTCGCGCTTGTTCCAGGCGCCCACATAATCGAACACAAGCTCATCCAACGCTGGTGGAAGCATCGCCGCACCTCTCTGCCAATGAGGCCAATCTGCACGTCTCACCCCACTCATACCAAGTGAGTGTTACAGCCGGATTGCGGCCGTGTTAAGTTTGGGTTACGTCCCTCGGCCGGGCTGGCCGATTCAGCCCTTGACACAGGGACGGCAGACCCGCATTATTGGCACACTTGCACTTGCCGAGCGGCGGGCGGCGACCGGCAACCGTCCACCGCCCTCGCCTAGAGGAGGACATGTCATGGTTGAACCCGGCGTAGAGGCCGCACCCACTGCCGAGCAGGCAGACCCCTACGCGACTGCCCTAGCCCAGTTCGATGCGGCTGCCGACCGCCTCGGCCTGGATGAAGGCATGCGTCAGTATCTGCGCACATGTCGGCGAGAGTTGATAGTCAACCTGCCCGTGCGTATGGACGACGGCTCGACGGTGGTCTTCTTCGGTTGCCGGGTACAGCACAACCTAGCTCGCGGCCCGGGCAAAGGAGGCATCCGCTTCCATCCCAGCGTCACCCTCAACGAAGTTAAGGCGCTGGCCACCTGGATGACCTGGAAGTGCGCCGTCGTGAAGATCCCCTTCGGCGGCGCCAAGGGCGGCGTCAAGGTCGATCCTAAGAAACTGTCGTTGCGCGAGCTCGAGAACCTGAGCCGTCGCTATGCCGCCGCCATAGGTCCCGTTATCGGCCCTGATCTGGACGTGCCCGCCCCCGACGTAGGCACGGACCCGCGCATCATGGCCTGGATCATGGATGCCTACAGCAGCGCCCAGGGGCGCTGGACACCGGCTGTGGTCACCGGCAAGCCCATCGCCGTCTTCGGCACCGAGGGGCGAGTGGCAGCGACAGGAAGCGGCATCCTGCACGTAGTTCGGGAAGCTGCCCGCCACCACGGCCTATCTCTGGACGGGGCCACCGTGGCCGTCCAGGGCTTCGGCAATGCCGGCCAGTGGTCAGCACGCCTCCTGGCTCGTCAAGGCTGCCGGGTGGTTGCCGTCAGTGACACATCGGGCGGCATCTACAGCGGCCGCGGCCTGGACGTCGAGGCTGCCATCGCCCAGAAGCTGGAGAGCAACCGGGTGACCGACTACGCGGGAGCCGACCGCACTACCAACGAGGACCTCCTGACCCTGCCGGTGGATGTGCTCGTACCGGCCGCGTTCGAAAACCAGATCACCGGGGCCAATGCCGCCGATGTCAAGGCGAAAATCATCGCCGAGGCGGCCAACGGGCCGACAACGCCCGAAGCAGATGAAATCCTGGGAGACGCGGGGATATTCGTCATTCCCGATATCCTGGCCAGCGCCGGCGGCGTGGTCGTCTCCTACTTCGAGTGGGCCCAGAACCGGGCGGGCCTCTTCTGGCGAGAAGAGGACGTCGACAACCGCCTACGCGAGGTGATGACCAGCGCCTATCACGATGTGCAAGGGCTGGCCGAAAGGGACAAGATCACCATGCGCGAGGCAGCCACGGTGCTGGGAGTAAGCCGGGTAGTAGAGGCTGCCGAGCTTCGGGGCATGCGCCCGTGACGGGCGAGCAAGCGTCATCGGGGCAGCGTCCGTCCGGAGTCCGCGCGTCCTTCGTTCGGCTGCCCGACGACTCGGAGCCGATCTGAGCCTTCTAATCCTGATCTGCGACCTAGCGGAGAATAATCGCCATCGCGATCAGCCCCGCAATGACGATCGCCATGATGATGGCGATGCGTCGCACCTCGCCCAACACGTAGCTGTAATCCCTGCCTATGTGGCGGGCCGGCGCCCTAGCTGTGGCGGAGGGTACAGAAGAGGCCCTTGGGACAGCCTGGGCGGGCCGAGCCGGCTCAGGACTCTCCACCGGCGCGACAATGGTGAGCGATGGGCGTCCTTGAGTGGGAGGCAGGCGCTTGCGCTCCTTGCGGCGCC
>JAUYDU010000313.1 GCA_030691665.1 Chloroflexota bacterium | reverse complement strand
CTGCAGCCTGTCGGCGTCCCCGTCGATCACGTCCAGCGGCTCCAGGGCGAATGCTTCCACCAGCCGCTTCGCCAGCACGGGACCGATGCCGCGGATCATGCCTGACCCCAGATACTTCTGGATGCCGGTGAGGGTGGCGGGCAGCACGGAGAGGCAGCTGTCCACCCGGAACTGCTCGCCGTACTTGGGGTTCACCACCCACTCCCCCCTCAGCCTGAGGGTCTCGCCAGGGGTGGCCGCCAGGATGTTGCCGACGATGGTGACCAGGTCGTTTCTTCCAGGCGTCTGGAGGCGCGCCACGGTGAAGCCGTCCTCCTCACCCTGGTAGACGACCCTCTCCAGGACTCCCTCTATGACGACTTTGCTGGTCGCGCCCATCTCTTGATGGAGAGGATACACCAGACGACTCTTGGCCGTCACAGGAAACCTGGTTGAAGGGGCGTCGTTACCCACGATCCGACGCGCCAGCTCCGGCCCTGACGGCGCCTCTGCTGTAATCAAAGCGCATCGGTAGCGAAGCGTCCCCCTCGGGCTGGCTCCGTCACAGCACGCACGACACCCACCTTTCGCCTGTTGCCCATAGGCACCCCCAACTCGTGGACGATGCAACACGGACCAGGTAGACTGTGACTGATGGCCTCGAAGGCGCGCTCTTCGTTGGTCACCGCCGCGGAGGGCAGGGCAGCCCTGGACGCGCGACGTGTGCCACGGTCGGAGAACCAAAGCCCGAGTGGCCAGTGTGTTAGACTGGCAGGGCTAGCCGGAACTCGAACGTCGGCATGGTTCTTGCTACCGCACGCTTAGGTGTGGGTGTGGGGACTGGGGACGGCGTTGGAGTCGGGGGAGACCTCTGCCGCGCTCGTCATGGTAGCCTGCACCGCAGCGGCAACGGTAGCCTGTACGTCGGGAGTGGCAGTGGGAGTAGGCGTGGCGGTGGGAACAGGCGTGGCCGTCGCCGTGGGAACGCTAGTCGGCCTGGGTGTGTTCGTGGATGTTGGCGCTGGGCCACAGGCGGTCAAGACAAAGGCTAGTGCCAGGACAATGAGACTGAACAGCGGGCAGAGGCGTCTCATCGGCCCTCTCGCCAGCGGGATACGGCATCAGTTTGCGCTCGCGGCGGCGTAAAGTCAACGGGTAGCAGTTGGCAGTACACCCAACACGCTACTCAATGACGGCCGCATAGTGACACCTGCACCATCCGTGGGTTCGGCCTTCCTCTTTCCAGGTAGAGCAAGTTTCGACTGGGATGGGCATCTCCTGGAGCGCCTGTTTGATGGCAAAGCGTTTGCCGTGCAGCGCCCTACACGCTGGGCACGACTCCGCGAGACACGCTAGTATTTGCACCACCTCGACTACGCCGGACTCCTGGTACGCCTTCAGTTTGCACTCCCGCGCCAGGCGAGCAAGGCGGAATGATTCCCTACCCTCTTCAAAAAGCTGCGATGCCATCTGGAAATAGAGACCGCTCATTTCTTGCCAGTCGCTCCGCCTCATTGCCTCCTGAAGTTGCCGATTCAGGGCCGCCCAGGATTCATCCTTCTGCCGCCGGTGATACTGTGCCCATTCCGCCTCAATCTCTCTCGCTTGTTCCTCGGTGACAAGGTAGCGCCGACGATCTGAGGGCTTCACCTTCACGAAGACGTAGTTGCCACATGCTCGGCACTTCTTCTTGCGGGACGGAACGGGCACCGTCTCAGCGCCGCAGTAGGGGCAGTGAGAGCCCACCACTGAACGGGGCAGAGGCGGAAGCTCTTGGACTGGCAGCAGTGGTGCGGCCCTGGTTGGCGTATTGTCCTCGTGTCTGGCGCTACCAGGGCTGAACACCCTCCGGACTAGACGGTCGAAGAATACGCCCATAGACATCACCTTCGAGCGAGAAAACGATGCCCGGTGTCGGGCCAGTGACGCCCCTAGTCTGAAGTCTATGAGGCAGGAAGTCAACAGATTGACCCCATGAACGGTCGCATCACGGACTTTCAATGTCCCGAACAGGACAGGGGATGCGTCTCACCACTGCTATGCCCTATTGCCCGCGCTGGTGAGTCCTCCCTACGCTGAACGCATGGCCGTTCCCCTAACTGCGCCTTCAGCCTGACGGCACATGGATTGATGTGCGCTACCGCCTCAAGGCGGGTGACCAGGTGCGTGTCCTGTCAGGCGAACACAAGGGGCGTATAGGCACGGTCGATATGGCTACCACGGTACGCGACCAAGAGCAGCCCGGCAACATCATCCCCGCCTACTACGTAAAGCTGGACGGGGACACGTGGTACGTGGTGCTGAGGTGGGACGAGATGGCGCACTGCTACGGGGCCGGTACAGATGCCCAACCGAAGCCTTGCCGACCATAGAACCTCTCTATGGCTAGCCGATCCTCGGGCCTCATGCGCAGGTGGGGCAACTCCTCTAGGGAGAAGAGGGCGAACCCGTCTCCCTCTTTCAAAGCCAAGTCCGACAAGTCACACGACAAAGGCGCTTCGTAGAAGTAGACCTGGCGGTGTTCATCGCCACGGAGAACTCTTGCCGTGCCCAGGAGCCGAATTGTCAAAGGCAACGATCGCGGACCCAACTCGGTCGTCAGCTCACGACGCACGGCCGCCTCGGACGTCTCCCCCTCCTTCACCTCTCCTCCGAACAGAACCCAGTGGCACGGGAAGGTGAACGGCTGATTCATGTCCTCTGGGGGTTCACCAAGCTCCCGTTTGCGCCAACGCGTGCGCTTCTGAAGCAGCACCTGATCGCCCTTGTACAGCACTACCTCAGCCCCATCTCCTTTCGCCATGTACAACTCCTCCGTGGTGAATGTCGGCCACCGTGCTCCACGATTGTACACCTCTCCCGCAGGGGCCTGGCATTCCTCTCTTGATAACCACACACAGGTACCAGTACCTTCAAAGCTACGAGGGCGTATGGTCAAACTGTCCAGCCAGAGGAGTCGTAGCTGGGCCGCACCTGGGCTTTGACACCAATTCTGACACCAACGCCCGCACACTTCGGGATACATGGGGGAATCAGGCCGCCTGCGTATCTGAGGGAATGTTGGAGGACAAAGGTATTCAGCTTACGAAACCGCTGCTCTACCATTGAGCTACGTTGGCCCGCATAGCTAACGGCGGGAGTCTTGCCGACATGTTGCCGACGAAACAAGTATTGCAGTGGTGATGTTGAAGTCCACCGGGTAGCACTGACCTATGACCAGGTAGGGCGCTATAACCTGGTCCCGAACCCTGTAAAACAAGCGGACAGCCGTAGTGACGGGTATGTCAAACAATACGGGCCCCAGTGCTGGGAACTGGACGCCATTGAACCGAACGAACTGATAAGGCTATGCCGCACTGCCATTGAAGTCCTGATAGCGGACAGGGGCGCTTGGCTAGCCATTAAGGAACAGGACAAGGCAGACCGCCAAGCACTGCTAGAACAGATGGACGCGGCGGCACGGCGGGCGCTGGGCTTGCCCAATGATGGAGGTGCATGATGCCAGTGAGACGCCTTCGCCAGTGTCCCGGCTGCCACGCGGTCCTGACAGGCGGCGCGCTCAAGCCTGTCAGGTTCGGCGAAGGCCACTGGCGCGCTGGTGGGTATAGCTGGCGTGTCTGCCCTAAGTGCGGCCATCGCGGGCCAACACGGGACTTCCGCCTGGTCCGTAGCAGGGCCACAGCATGAGAAGAGAACCGCGAGCGGCCACAACCGAACGCCTGCGGTGCAGCGCTACCCGGCGCGACGGCCAGCCGTGCCGCGCCTGGGCGCAAGCATCCGGGCTTTGCGTGTTCCACTCTCCAGATGCAGCCGAACCCCGACGCCGGGGCGGGTTCGCCAGCAGCAAGAAGGCCAGGGCCGACCGCCTGCTACCTCTCCGCCTGCGGCCCGTCGTGGAGCTGCTCGAACGGGCGCTACAGGAAGTCCACAGGGGCGCGCTGGACCATCGCCAGGGAGCGACTATGGCGTCGCTGGCCGGTGCGATAGTTAGGCTGTATGAGTCCGGCGTCATGGAGGAGCGGCTGGGCGCGCTAGAAGCTCGCATGGGTGGCACTGGAGCCCTTCTGACACCCTGGCATGACTCCCCCACAGGGCCACTCCACGGTCCAGAGGCCCCTCTACGTGTCAATGTTCACGTAATTCCCCAGGGCATGACCACATAATTCCCCACCCCCTGGGGAGCGCGTCGGGGGTCATGCTACATCGGATGCACCTCCTTCCTCAACAGGGTGAGCCAGGCCAGGCCGGAGCTTTGAGCGATAGCTCTTGCCTGTGAGGACCACGTGGTGGGATGAGTTCAAGAGCCTGTCCAGTGCGCTCTCTGCCAGGACAGGATTCGGGAAGAGGGGATACCAGTCTTGA
>JAUYDU010000301.1 GCA_030691665.1 Chloroflexota bacterium | reverse complement strand
TCTGCGGGTTTCCGTAGGCAGGCGCCCATACTCCCGGGTACGACCTACCGGCTGCGCTTCACACTGGCCGGCACGCCGGTGCACCATCAACCGTCTCACCCCATCGGCGCTATGTCCTGAGTTCTGAACATTACGCTGTTTCGTGCAGTGTGCAGACAGTCCCCTACGCTCCCTTCCAAAGCCAACGGAAAGGGTGCGCAGGGTGCTCAACGCCGCTACGCAGTCACTCTGACAACGTAGGCCGGCAACCAGCATTGGACATGACCACGCGGCGACCCTGTCCGAGCCGACCCCGCTTCGAACATACCCTTCTCCGGTCGCGAATGTCCTCGTTCTCAGTCATTGATTTCGCACGGGCAAGCGACATTCTGTATAATGGCGCCAACCTGCGTGGGGAGCGAGGATGCAGACAAGCAGGAGCCTGAGTACATGTCTTGAGGACCTGGAGAAGAAGGCTCGCGGCTATCGCACCGAAGCCGACTTGCGCCAGGACTTCATAGAGTGCCTGAACGCCTTCCTGCACGGCCAGGGCCTGCCCGACAAGGGCGTGAGCGTGGCCCTGGAGAGGCGCGAGGTTACTGGCAGGTCCGACGCCCGTATCGGCAGCATCGTCATGGAGTTGAAGCTGCCTACTCCACAGGGCAAGGGTATCGAGGCAGCAGTTGACGACGCCAGGCGCCGCATAGAGGGCGAGCGGAAGCGGGGCCGCCCCGTCTGGGCGGTGGCCTATGACGGCCTGTCTATGACGCTGCTGGACGGGGAGGGCAACGAGTACAGGCGTGGCCGCCCCCACAACGTCGCCCCGCTCCTGGAGGCATGGCTAGTATCCCTCGGCTCGCACGTGACTACCGTCGAGCAGTTCGTGGAGCGGCTGGGTCAGGGTTCCCCCGTGGCCAAGACACTGTTCGACATACTGTGGCGGCTGTTCAAGGGCTACCGGGAGAAGGTGGGCTTCGTGCAGGAGGTGTACGAGGTGTGGGAGGCCCTCTACGGCGTCACCACCAACATAACCGCCGAGGCCCGTGAGGGCCTTCGGCGCTCCGCCAGGACGGCAGGCCTGACCATCGGCGCCCGTGAGGTGGAGCACTACCTGTTCGTGGTCCAGACCTACCTGGCCCTGCTTCTGAAGCTTCTGGTGGCCCGCGTGGCCTGCCAACAGCGTATGACCGACGAGGCCCTGGTCCAGAGGCTCATCACGCAGAACGGTGACCACTTCCTGGGCCTGCGCGACCTGGAGCGGCGCGTGCCCCGCGTCCAGGGTATCCTGGAGGAGGACGTGTTCTTGTGGCCCGGCGACGCTGCTACCGCAGCCACCGACGACGAGCGCCGCCTGCTCAACGAGGGCATACGCCTCCTGGCTGACGCCGTGGACGACGTTGACCTGGTGGGCGCGCAGGCCGACTTCCTGCGCCTAGTGTACGAGCGCTTCGTTGACCCGGTCACGCGCCGCAGCCTGGGCCAGTTCTACACCAACCCCAACCTGGTCAACGAGACCCTGGATGCCGCCGGGTATAGGGGCGGCCTGGACGAGAAGATTGCCGACATATCCTGCGGGAGCGGCACCTTCCTGATGGAGGCCATACAGCGCATCCTCAAGAAAAACTCCAACGAGGCACCCGAACGGTTGCTCACCGCCATCACGGAGAACGTGATAGGCGTGGACATATACCCCTTCGCCGTGGCCATGGCGCGGGTCAACTACCTCATCGCCATCGCGCCGCTCCTTCCCGCCCAGGTCACCGTCTCCATCCCTATATACTGGGCCGACTCCCTTACCCGCCTGCGAGGACGTCCGACGGAGCGAGAGCGCCCCCTCACTGGGGTAAGGCCCATCACGGTGCCCGTGGCGGGCCTGGGCACGTTCACCCTGCCCCATCCCGACGACGTGGACTGGGACCAACTCCTGCAATTGGTTAGGGACGTGGTGGTCGACGTGGGCAGGTGGCAGCGCGACATAGACCCCGCTACTGCCGTGCAGCGCTTCTGGGAACAGGCGCCATCGTCCTGGAAGCAGGGGTACGAGGAGACCATCGGGGGCTTCGTGAAGGCCATCGTGGAGCGGCACAACTCCAACCGGGACACCCGTTGGCTGCCTCTGCTGCGCAACGCCCTGGCCGTGGAACGCCTGGGGGGCAGTTGCCACTACGTGGTAGGCAACCCGCCCTGGGTGCGGATACACAACATCGAGCCTGCGCTGCGCCAGCGCCTGTTCAGGGACTACGACGTGTGCCGCGACGCGGGCTGGAAGTTCGGCGCCAGGCTGGGCGGCGCGGGCCGCGGCTTCGGACGCCAGGTGGACTACTCCGTCCCCTTCGTGGAGCGGGCGCTGGAATTCCTGCGCCCCGGTGGCAAGCTGGCCTACGTCATCACCTCCAAGTGGATGCACGCCCTCTACGGCAACGCCCTGCGCAAGGCTCTGCTGGAGCGCACGCGCCTGGACACCCTGGTTGATTATTCGCTGTGCGCCACACCCCTGTTCGAGGACGCCACCAACTACCCCCTGGTGCTGGTGGCGTCCAGGCGCGCCCCAGACAAGGGGGACAAAGTGGCGGTACAGGTGGTAGGCCCCCAGGGGAGCAGGATGACGATGGCCCTGGAGCAGGGGGAGCTGCCGGTGCTGGACGGCGACCCGGAGGCGCCGTGGGCGTTGGTGTCCCCGGCCGTGCGGGCTGCCCTCCGCAAGATGGCCCGTAGCCCTAGCGGCGGCTTCAGGACGCTGCTGGGCCAGACTGAAAGTTCAAGGCCAGGGAGGGGTGTTCTCACATCTCTGAACGACGTGTTCATCGTGAAGGAGGCGTGGCCGGTGGCCGAAGACCCCGACGAAGTGACCGTCCGAACCGAGGGCTATTTCAGGAAGACCACTTCCGCTGGGGAAAAGGCGTCATACGAGGCGCGCCTGGAGAAACGCCTGCTGCGGCCCCTGGTGCGGGGCGCGAACATACAGGCGTGGAGCTACACCGTCAACCACCGCATCCTGTGGACACACGACGACGCCACGGGCAAGGCGCTGGAGGACTTGCCGCCCAAGGCCAAGGCCTACTTCCAACGCCATGAGGCCCGACTGCGACGGCGGGACGACTATGAGGACGACATGCCCGCGTGGGCCATATTCCGCGTCTCCCCCGATAAGCTGGGCGACAAGGTGGCCTGGCAGGAGCTGTCTGATGTGTTGGGCGCTGTGTATATTCCTGCCCGCGTGTCGGACAACCAAGTTGGTGAAGCACCCCTCATCCCAATACAGACAGCCTACTTCGTTCCTGCTCCGTCGGATGCTGCCGGCTATGCCTTCGCGGCGGTTCTCAATTCGCTGCCTGCACGAATGTATGCCTCTTCGTTCGCCGAGTCCGCGAGGGGTGCGTACCACCGCTACTTCAGTTGGGTGCTGGGCATACTTCCCCTTCCCGACGAGGTGCGGCTGCTGCTGTCCGTCCGCGGCAGCAGGGTGCTCCCATCGCTGCAACGGCTGCTGGAGGTAAGCCGAAGCCTTCACGCCGACCCGGACAGGCCCGACCGCGAGGCGCTGGAGCGGGAGGTGGATGCGGAGGTGGCCCGCCTGTACGGCCTGGACGACGCCGACATGCGGGCTCTCCGCGACTTCTATGCTTTCATCCGGGCCAATCCTTCTGGGAAGCCCTCGTCCCCGCCAGAACAGGAGAGTGACGCGGAGCCGGATGAAGTATGACATGATGACGCTCGAGTCTGAGTGGGCCTCTGAACCGCATCAGGTCATTTGGCTACCCCTGGCTTGCCTGGAGTCTCGTCGCCCATGAGGATCTGCTGAGGTAGGCCTCTCCCGATGAATGGCCCCAGTAGAAGTAAACCGCGACCTCGTCTTCGCCGAGGATTTGTAGAGCTTCGCGTTGACCTAGCCAGGCCTTGAACCGTTTGTTTGTTGGTCGCCATGCAAATCACAAAGAGTCAGATTGGGGCGCTGTCAGCCTACGCCGGCCTTGACCAGGGCTTCTTCGAGTGACCGTTCCATGAGGATCATGAAGGTGACGGACTGCAGTTCGGTGATCAATTCCAATTCGCCAGCGCGAAGGGCGGTTGCGGCGTGGCCGGTGAGACGCATGAGTGGGCACGACGCGTTCCCATACCGCGCCCGAATCCCGGCGCCGCTCACTCGGTGCTTGGCCACCGCCAATCGCCCCGAGCCGTCCATGCATGCACCCTCATGCGAGTTGCCGTGGAGTTCTTGACGGAGGTGGTGCAGATGAAAGCTATGGATTGGTGGTAGCCATTGGACTAGGACGTGATATGTAGTCTGACCTGCACCAACTGT
>JAUYDU010000183.1 GCA_030691665.1 Chloroflexota bacterium | reverse complement strand
ACGGTATGGCCAGATCTGGAGTGGCGGGGGATGCGGGTTCACTCCGGCCGCCCCCGCAGGCAGCGGCGGACAGCGAGAGGAGTGTAGCAGCGCCAAGCGCCGCGAAGGACCACCGCCAGGGGCAAGTGAACCGAAGGTTCTCTAAGAGGCTCATGGTTAACTTGATTATAACGTTTCACTGAAGTGCTGGGTTACGTCGTCGAACTCCACTGCCACTCCAACTTTTCCTTCCTCGAGGGCGCCCGCCTGCGGCGGGAGCTGGTGCTGCGGGCGCGGGAGCCGGGGTACGAGGCCCTCGCCCTCACCGACCAGGACGGCCTGCACAGGGCGATGTCGCCCACCTGAACGCCATGCCGCCAGGCATGAACGCCATCACCTAGATCAGGCGGTTGGGGTCGGCAGCCTCGTACCTCTTTAACTTCTCCTCATCCAGGTCGATGCCCAGACCCGGCCTCTGAGGCACCGTAACGTATCCCTCTTCATCGATAGCGAATGCCTATGTGAGATTGACACGGCGATCCCGCCTGGCTAGTTTATGCCTATCGACGCTAGGCACAAGGGGGAGAAGATGCGACCGCTAGAAGGGATCAAGATCCTCGACTTCACCATAGCCCAGCAGGGGGCCTACGCCACGCTGCTCCTGGCGGACATGGGGGCCGAGGTCATCAAGGTGGAGCCGCCGGGGCAGGGCGAACTCGGCCGCATCCTGGGCAAGGACCGGCGTACGGGCATCAGCGCCTTCTTTCTGGCGATGAACCGCGGCAAGAAGAGCCTCACCGCCAACCTGAAGACGCCCAAGGGCCAGGAGATCGTCTACAAGCTGGCCTCTGGCTGCGACGTGTGCGTGCACAACTTCCAGCCGGGGGTCACCGAGAAGCTGGGCCTGGACTACGAGACGATACGGAGCCACAACCCCCGCATCATCTACGCCTATGCCTCCGCCTTCGGCAAGGCCGGGCCCAAGCGGACGATGGCGGGCAACGACATCGTGGCTCAGGCCATGAGCGGCCTGATGAGCGTTACGGGCCACGACGATGGCTACCCGCTGCCAGCCGGTGTGACCATCGCCGATCACATCGGGGCCGTCACCTTCGCTCTGGGGATCATCACTTCCCTTCTAGTGCGGGAGCGCAGCGGCCTGGGGCAGCAGGTGGACGTATCGCTTCTGGGGAGCATGGTGGCGGCTCAGTCCTGGGAGCTGACCTACTACCTGATGACCGGCGAACTGCCGCCGAGAGCCGGACGTGGGCACCAGCAATTGCCTCTCATCTGGCAGGTGTTTCGCACCGCCGACGGCCACCTCGTCCTGGGCGGCGTCGACGAAGGCCGCTGGTCTGGCTTCTGTGCCGCCATCGGCCGGGAGGAACTGGCGCACGACCCTCGCTTCGAGACCACTCGCGGCCGGGTGAAGAACCGGGCTGAGCTCTTCGCCATCCTGGACGAGGTGTTTCCCACCAGAAGCACCGCCGAGTGGCTGGAGGCCCTGGAGCCAGCGGACGCCCTGTGCGGCCCTGTGTACAACTATGAGCAGGTGGTGAACGAGCCTCAAGTGATCGCCAACGACTACATTGTGCCTCTGGAGCACCCCCAACTGGGCTCCATCCGGGTCGTGGGTACGCCCATCGCCTTCAGCGAGACGCCCGCCGCCATCGCCGGGGCGGAGCCGTCTCTGGGCCAGCACACGCAGGAGATCCTGTTGGGGCTGGGGTACGGCGCGCAGGAGATAGTCCGGATGGGGGAAGAGGGGATAGTGTAGGGGCCACCCTCACGTGGGTCGCGGCTGGGGCCGCGACCTACGGCTCGTGTTGGCCCAGGATTATGCCCGCCGCCTTCAGCTCTCCCAGCTCTTGCGCCGAGAGGCCCAGCAGCGTCGACAGCACCTCGTAGGTGTGCTGCCCCAGCGCCGGTGGCGGCCCCTTGATCCCGCCTGCCGTGCGCGATAGCTTGACCGGCGTCTCAGGCACCTTGAGAGAGCCGATGCGTGGGTGCTCCACCTCCACCAGCATCTGACGGGCCAGCACCTGGGGATGCTCGGCAGCCTGGGCGATGTTGGTGAGGGGGCCGCAGGGCAGGCCGATGGCATCGAACTCCTGGAGCCACTCGGCCGTGCTCTTCCGGCGCAGCGCCTCGTTGAGGATCGGCTCCAGCTCGGCGTGGTGCTCGGTGCGCAGGGCGGGCGTATCGAAACGGGGATCGTCGATCAGGTCGAGGCGGCCGATGGTGGCGCAGAGGAGCTCCCACTGGTTCTCCACTCCCCAGCTCAGGGCCATGACCAGCCAGCCGTCCCTGGTGGGAAAGGCCTGGAAGGGCGTAGCCGAAGGATGGCGGGTGCCCATCGGCTTCGGTATCTCGCCGGTGGCGAAGTAGCGGACGAAGGCGTTTTCCAGGATGGCGACCTGACAGTCCAGCATGCTTATGTCGAGCATTTGGCCCCAGCCGCTCTTCTCCCGCTCGTGCAGCGCAGCGACTACGCCGATGGCGGTGTAGAGGCCGGCGGCGATGTCGCCCAGGGAGAAGCCGGGGCGCACGGGCGGCCCGTCGGGCTCGCCGGTGATGCTCATGACGCCGCCCATGCCTTGCACCACGATGTCCAGGGCCGGCCGGAGCCTGTCGGGGCCGGTCTGGCCGAAGCCAGAGGTGGCGCCGTAGATCAGGCGGGGGTTTCGCTGGCGGAGGACGTCGTAGCCCAGGCGCAGCTTGTCCATGGTACCGGGGGTGAAGTTCTCCATGACCACGTCGGCGGTCTCCGCCAGGCGCAGGAAGAGCTCCTTGCCGCGCTCGGTCTTCAGGTCGAGACCGATGCTCTTCTTACCACGGTTGATGCTGAAGAAGTAGGCGCTTTCGCCCTCAACGAAAGGGCCGACGTAGCGGGCCACATCGCCCAGAGGCGGCCTCTCCACCTTGATGACCTCGGCGCCCAGGTCGCAGAGGATCATGCTGGCGAAGGGTCCGGCCAGCACCCAGGTGAGGTCGAGGACGCGGATTCCCTCCAGCGGCCCGGACATGGTGTATCCTCCCGGGGTCAAACGGTGGCAGGCTTTTGAAGATATGATATCAGGAGCCAGAGACTAAGGGCCAAGCTGCACAGGCGCGGCAGCTTGTCTCTAGCTATCGAGGGTAGACAGGTACGGGCGCCCCGACCGGTCGGGGCGCCCCTCCCGCGTACTACGAGCGGGGCCGGCTGTCCCTCTGCTTGCTGAAGCAGTCGTCGCAGTAGACCGGCTTGTCCAGCCTGGGCTCGAAGGGCACCTGCGTCTGAGCGCCGCACTGACTGCAAACGGCGTCGTACATGACGCGCTCGCCGCGCGACCCTCCGGAGCCCCCGCCACCGCCGCGCTCAGCCCGCCGAGCCTGACGACAGGTGGGGCAACGCTTAGGGTCCTGATAGCCTCTGGCAGCGTGGAACTCCTGGTCAGCCGCCGAGAAGGTGAATTCGGCGCCGCAGTCGGCGCAAACGAGAGTTCTGTCCTGGAAAGTCACTCGATGACCTCCTTGTCTGGTTTCGGTTAAGCCTCGGTCATCGAGCGATTCGTGATTTCGGGGCTTTTGCCCTTGGAGACTGCCGACGCCGCAACGTTAACCTTTTCCGCCATATTAGCACAGCCTGAGGCCCTTGACAACCTGGCTTGGGGGTCCGATTTAGCGGCCAAACACCGCCAGGACGGCCTCGCGATAGGCCTGAGCCTGCTCCGCCGGCAGAAAGTGCTCGGGCCAGCTCAGGGCGATGGAATCGGCCACTTCGCCGTACAGCGCCACCTTCTTGCGGACCTGATCGACAGTTCCGGCCGCTGCGAAAGCCTCGATCATCTCGTCGCTCACGGCGTCGAGCATGGCCCGGGTGTCGCCCCGAAGGAAGGCCTGGTGTATGGACTGGAGGGCCGTCTCGAAGCCGTGGCTGAGGAACAGCGGCTCGAAGGCGGTGACGGTGGCGTAGAAGGCGATGCTACCGGCAGCGGCTCGCCGCGCCTGCCGCACATCGCGGTCGATGGCGCAGCACAGGCCGGCACAGAAGTGGAAGTCGTGGTGAGAGCGTCCGCCTTTGGCGGAGGACGCCAGGCCCTTGGCCAGGGCCGGGAGGATGACCTGGCGGGTCCACTGAAGGGAACAGATGGGGTGCCCGAGGAAGCCGTCGGCTACCTCGGCGGCGGTACGCACCATCCCCTCCCGCAGGCCGGCCAGGTAGATGGGGATGCGCTCGCGAGCGGAACTGGCGGAGCGCGACCAACCCTGGATGTCGATATCGTAGTACTGGCCCGAGTAGCGGATGGGCTGGCCGCTGGGGGCTTTCTCCATAATCAGGCGGATGGCCTCGATGCACTCCTTGACGTGGGGAGCGGGCCTGCCGTAGGCCACGCCGTGCCAGCGTTCGTTCAGGCGCTTGAGGCCGGTGCCCAGGCCGAGGATGAAGCGGCCGCCGCTGAGCAAGTCGAGGTCAAGGGCGCTGAGGGCGGTGACCCAGGGGCTGCGCACGAAGGCCAGGGCGATGGAGGTGCCTAGCTGGATGCGTTGGGTATGGCTGGCGACGGCAGCCAGGGGGATGAAGGGGTTGCCAGTCATCTCGGAGGACCAGATTGCATCGAAGCCGGCGGCCTCGGCTCTCTGCGCCCAGCCGATCATCTCCGCCGGGTCGCTACCGGACAGCCCCACCGATAGTCTAGACATCCCCACATCCCTATAATGGTGGCTACCAGTTATCTCTACCATAGCGCATCGCTCTAGTAGGGCCAAGCTTGCCCGCCCCATGCAGATCGGGGAGATGTCGTTGCTGGAGGAAGAGATCATTCGCCTGCTGGTGGAGAGCGGCCGGACACTGGCGGTGGCCGAATCGTGTACGGGCGGGCTCATCGGCCATCGCCTCACCCAGGTGACGGGAAGCTCGGCTGCCTTTCTGGGAGGCGTGATCGCCTACCACAATTCGGTCAAGGAGAAGATCCTGGGCGTGCCAGCGGAGGTGCTGGAACGAGAGGGGGCGGTGAGCGAGGCGGCAGCGCTGGCGATGGCCCAGGGCGCTCGCCGCCTCCTGGCAGCCGACGTGGCCCTGGCGGTTAGCGGCATCGCTGGGCCGACGGGGGGCACGGCCGAGAAGCCGGTGGGGACGACCTACGTCGCCCTGGCGGCGGCGCCCGACGTCCTCATCTGCGAGCGGCACGTCTGGCAGGGCGGGCGGGAGGAGAACAAGGAGAGCTCGGCCACGGCAGCCCTGTCCCTGTTGCGGCGGTGGCTGGAGGGGACTAGTGCTCGGTGATGGCAATCCGCGTGCGAAGTCAGATTCTTCGCTTCGCTCAGAATGACAGTGGGGCGTTCTGTCACCCTGAGCCTGCCTGCCGGTAGGCAGGCGCAGCGAAGGGTCTCTTGGACACTCCCTGGAAATCGGAGCCTTGCCAGTCGGCACTAGCTAGACGGACGCCGCCGGCTCCACGATGGGTTTGAGGCGGCCGTCGGTGACCAAGCAGATGAAATCGATGGCGGTGTATAGGCTGGGGTCGAAGCCGCGCAGGGCGGTGGACACGTTCTCCGCGTCTGCGTACTGGTAAGGCCCGAGGGTCACCAGCGCCGTCAAGTCCGTGCCCGCCGAGGCGAGGCGGGGCCCAGCATCGCTGAGGATGCGCCGGATGTTGCGGCGCACGGCGACGCCCAGGTCGGCGGTGAGCTCCGGCGGCAC
>JAUYDU010000179.1 GCA_030691665.1 Chloroflexota bacterium | reverse complement strand
TTCGTCGCCACTGGCGCCATCAAGCCATATACGCTGGGCGCGCCGGGCGAGGAGTTGCCGGGCGTTATCGAGTGCGTGGACCTGCTGCGGGACGTGGGCCTCGGCAAGAAGCCGCGCCTTGGGCTGCGGGTCGCCATCGTCGGCGGCGGCAACGTAGCCATGGACGGCGCCCGCACGGCGCTGCGCCTGGGCGCCAGTGAGGTCGTGGTGCTTTACCGCCGCACGCGGAAGGAGATGCCAGCGCACGCGTTCGAGGTGGCCGTGGCCGAGGCCGAGGGCGTGCAGTTCCACTTCCTGGTGGCCCCCATCAAGGTTGAGAAGGCTGGTGAGCGGCTCCGTCTTACCCTTCAGCAGATGCAGCTTGGCGAGCCGGACTCCTCCGGACGCCGGCGCCCCGTGCCCATTCCGGGCGCCGTCAGCGCCATGGACGTGGACCAGCTACTCCTCGCCATCGGCCAGGGGCCGGACATTCCCGCCGAGTGGGGCCTGGAGTTGACCAGGGGCGGCAACATCGTGGTGAAGGACTCGACTCCTGGAACCAGTCGTCCTGGCGTCTTCGCCGCGGGCGACGTGGTGCCCGGCCCTGTCAGCGTCATCGCCGCCATCGCCGGCGGGCGCAGGGCCGCCGAGGCCATTGACAAGTACCTGGGTGGCGACGGCGACATCAGCGAGGCGCTGGCCCCCACCGGGGACGAGCTACAGTACCCGCCGGAGTTCCAGCCCACCGGCACCATGCCCTACCGCATGGCTGAGCTTCCCGTGGACGAGCGCATCCGCTCCTTCGTCGAGGTGGAGCTGGGCCTGACCGACGAGCAGGCCCTGGCAGAAGCGCGCCGCTGCCTGCGCTGCGACCTGTGGCGCATCCACGGCGTACCGGAAATCTGGCGCTCCAAGAAGGGCGCCAGGGTCGGCGAGTAGCGTCCCATGAGGACCACCATCGAGATTCGAACCGCACTCAGAAACGCCATAGATGTTCGTATAGCTGTCGTTTCAGGAGAAAACGGTGTCACAAGAGGATGCGGCAAGCCCCGCGTTAGCTGAGCAAATCGTTGTTCAGGCTTTCGAAGCACTCGCTCAGCACAACGAGTTCGATGCTGAAACCATTGCGCGTCTTCGCGAGTTGGCCAAGTCGAGCGGCTTGACCGAGTGGGAGCGGGTTGTATCAGCGCTGGGTGCTGAAGAAGGAAAGTAGCGTGCGCCTGCTTGATCTAACGGTGCAGAACGTACGGGGGCTTCGCGACACTCGCCTCCAGCCAGGCAGTAAGAATATCGTGATCTGGGGCCCGAATGGTGCTGGAAAGAGCGGTGTTGTCGACGCCATCGACTTTGTGCTCACGGGGAGAATATCTCGCTTGGTAGGGGAAGGAACCGCGGGGATCACGCTTGCACGGCACGGCCCGCACATTGACCATGACCCAGAATCGGCCGTTGTGACAGCCACGGTGGAGCTTGGAGGGTTCGCCGACCCCATCACGCTCAGGCGCTGTTTGGCGCGGCCAGACGAGGTGGAGTGCCCCGAGGAGGCAAGAGCCACTCTGGCCCAAATAGGAGACATCGTACGCAGGGGCGGTGTGATCCTGACGCGGCGCGATATCTTGCGGTACGTGGCGGCCGAGGCGGGAACCCGCGCCGATGAAATCCAGGAACTGCTGAACCTAAAAGATATAGAAGCTATCAGAGAAGGCCTGTACCGCGCTAGAACCGAACTGAGGCGCAATGAGAAGAATGCTCAAGGGGCCATCGACACCGCAAAGGCCGAGGTGAACGTCACACTGGGAGCGCCTAAGTACAGCGACGAGCGCCTTCTTAAGGTGGCCAACGAGTGTCGAAAAATGCTGGGCGGCGATCTCATCGACGTCACCCAGTCCAGCGCCTTCAAGAAGGGACTTGCGCCGCCTACACCGCGTAAGGCAGAGGAGCCTGCCTTTAACCGAACCCTCTTCCAGAAGGTGATCGAGAACATCCGCCAGGTAACTCGCCAGGAACTCGCGACAGAGCTGGCTCACGCCGACAGGGACTTGCGGCAGCGTGTCACTGACATCAAGGCGCACGCAGAGCTGCTTGCCGAGCTAGATCGCTTGGAACTTACCAGACACGCGATGCGCTTCGTCGACGACGCCACAACTGAGTGTCCGGTATGCGGTGCATCCTGGCCCGAAGGGCACCTCATGGGGCACCTGAAGGCAAGAATCGCCACTGCCCAGGAAGCTGAAGCAGCGAGGAAAAAGATCGCCGTGGCAGCCGAGGCCGTCGCAGCGCCGTCCCGGAACCTCCGGGCAAACGTCAATAGCCTCACGAGCGCCGTCTCCGGGACGAAGGTGGGGGAGCGGCTGAGAGCAGACACGGAGACGATAAGCGCTTGGCAGAACGCCCTCGACAGGCTGCTGGGAGTACTGGGCGACCCGGTCGCGTCATACCTTGACAGCGGCATCTCCGAGTCTTCTGT
Organism: Chloroflexota bacterium; assembly: GCA_030691665.1. Taxonomy (GTDB): domain Bacteria; phylum Chloroflexota; class Dehalococcoidia; order SM23-28-2; family SM23-28-2; genus JAUYDU01. The sequence goes on along the minus strand of JAUYDU010000179.1, from coordinate 2,339 downwards.
TGCCTGTTTGCTTGCGCCGGAAGGGCTTGGAGACCTGCTTACTCGGCTGGAAGGGGCTGCACGGGAGGAGTCTCCAGAACCAACGCCAGAACAGACAGCGTGGGACACGCTCACCCGCTTGGGGGAAAGCGTGCGGGCGCTTGAAAACAGGAACCGCGAGAAGCAGGACGCAACCCTGCAACGGTCCCGTGCTGAGATTCTGTTGACCGAGTACGAGAAGGCACGGGACTCCGTGCTGCAGGGCCTTTACACCAGGATTGCTGGAAGTTTCGTGGATTTCTATCGGATACTACACGACCATGAAAAAGATCACTTTAATGCTCAGCTCCAGCCGCATGGAGCTGGGCTCAGGTTCGAGGTCGACTTCCTCGGACGTGGGGCCCACCCACCTCACGCGCTCCATAGCGAAGGCCACCAGGACAGCATGGGCGTGTGTCTGTTCTTATCCCTTAACGAAGAGCTGTCAAAGGGAAAAGTCGACCTGGTCGTGCTCGATGACGTGATCATGTCAGTGGATACTGGCCACCGAAAGGACGTGTGTCGCCTGCTTAGGGAGAAATTCCCCGACCACCAGTTCGTTATTACTACGCACGACAAGACATGGGCCAAACAACTGAAGCAGGAGGGTGTCGTAGAACCCCCGCAGGTGATCGAGTTTACCGGCTGGACAATCGACACCGGCCCACGTGTACACCAGCAACTCGACCTCTGGCAAGCGATAGCGGCAGAAGTTGACCGCGACGATATACCTGGGGCAGCCTTCAAGCTGCGCAGGGGCAGCGAGGATTTCTTTGAATCGGTCTGCGACGCTTTGGGAGCAGAGTTGACCTATAACTCCGCCATGCAATGGCAACTGGATGACTGGTTGCCGGCCGCGATGGTGCAATACAAGGCCCTTCTGCAAAGGGCTCGCCGCGCTGCAGAGTCCTGGGGTAACAAGGAAGTTCTTGCCGCGCTCAACGAACTGGAGTCCGTGAGGAAGCAGATCTATGGCCTGACGTACGTTGAGCAATGGGCCATCAACGCCTCTGTCCATTACAATAACTGGGAAAACATGTCACGCCAGGACTTCTCTCCGGTCGTAGACGCGTTCAGGGATTTGCATGCTCTCTTTCTTTGTTCCATCTGCGGAGGCATGCTCCAAAAGCCGCTGGGCAAGGGGTCTCCCGAAGTCGTCAAATGCCTCTGCGGCAAGGTCAACTGGAATCTGAAGCAGAAGCCAACAGGCTGAGAGCATCGCGTTTACTGCAACTGCTGGCCGTGCCGACCGGTCTAGTCACGAACCGTTGGCTAGGAGTTGCCTCAGCCTTGGTGCCGGATCAGGCGGTAGAAAGTTCGAGAACTGTCCACGCGGGCCCACCGCAGCCTTGGCAATACCATAGAGCCGTGGCGTAGCCCATCTTGGTTTGATGTCGCACGGAGAGAGGCGGGCAACCCCCGCCTCTTCCGTTTGCCAGGGTATAATGACACCCAGCAAACCCAGGGAGGCGCCTTGACCACCCCCATCCGACGGCAGTACCTGCGCGTCAAGCAGCAGTACCCGGACGCCATCGTCCTCTTTCGCCTGGGCGACTTCTACGAGACGTTTGACGAGGACGCGAAGCTGGCCGCGCGGGAACTGGACATCGTCCTCACCTCGCGCAGCATGGGGAAGAGCGCCCGCGTGCCCATGGCGGGCATCCCGGCGCAGGCGCTGGAGAGCTACCTGGCGCGCCTCATCAAGCGTGGCCACAAGGTGGCCATCTGCGAGCAGCTCACCGACCCCGCCGCCAGCAAGGGGCTGGCCCCCGGTCCGAGCCGGGGGCTGATGGAGCGGGACGTGGTGCGGGTGGTCACGCCCGGCACCGTCATCGAGCCAGCGCTGCTGGAACAGAAGGCCAACAACTACCTGGCCGCCGTGGCGCTGGGCGATGGGCAGGCCCCCGGTCCGAGCCGGGGGCTGGCTGGCCTGGCGTATATTGACATAACTACTGGCGAGTTCGCCACGGGGCAGCTTGCTATCGAGCGCCTCGGCCCCGAGCTAGCGCGGCTTTCGCCGGCCGAGGTGCTGGTGGAGGAAGGCGTCTCGCTGCCGCCCGGTTCCGGGTCGCCCACGGTCACGCCGCTGGCGGGGCAAAGCTTCCGGCTGGACAGGGCGAGGGAGGCGCTCCTCGCCCACTTCGCCGTGGCGACGCTGGAGCCTTTCGGCTGCGAGGGTCTGCCGCTGGCGGTGCGCGCCGCGGGGGCCATCGTAGCGTACCTGGTCGAGACGCAGAAAGCGGCGCTGGGCCACCTCACGGGCCTCACCACCTACTCGCCCCACGCCTACATGACCCTGGACCCGCAGACGGTTCGGAACC
>JAUYDU010000089.1 GCA_030691665.1 Chloroflexota bacterium | reverse complement strand
TCTTCATGTGCATGCCTCCTGTGGTCTAGTTGCAGCAGCGCGCTTTTCAGTTGCTCGGTCTTCCCCTGCTCGGGATGTAGCCAGCAAACCTGGCGCGAACCCTCCACTTTGTACCTGTTTTCCCTCAAAATGCATGGAAGTTCGGACTAGCGCACACTCACGGACCCCCGGAGAGCCAACTCGTGTACCATGCCCAAAGCGTGTCCCCCCACAGTAGGGTGACTGCAGCCGCCAAGGCCAAGAAAGGCCCGAAGGGGACGGGATCCCTGCGGCCCCTTACCCTGAGGACTAGGAGCAGGACAGCCACAACGCCACCCGTGGTCACCGCAAGGAACAGCGCAACGAACACTAGAGGGTACCCGGTCATCAGACCCACCAGGCCCCCGAACTTCACATCGCCTAGGCCCATGCCTCGGCGGTACAGGAGGAAAGGCATCAGCAGAGCGGCCAAGCCAATAGCGCCACCCAACCCAGCTCGGGCCGGCCCGAGCCCCGGCCAGGCCAAGGAGAATATCAGAGCCAGGGCCATCCCGGGGTAGACAACCCTGTCCAGAATGAGTTGTGTCCCCACGTCAATGGCAGAGACCAGGATGAGCAAGGAGGCATAGACCAGGGCGATACCAAGCTCTACCGTGTAACCATAGTTCCAGTACAGGAAGGCAAAGCTCAGGCCGGTGGCCAGTTCCACCACAGGGGACCGCAAGGGGATGTGGGCACTGCAGTAGCCACACCGCCCCCGCAGCCATAGGTAGCTGATCACAGGTATGAGGTGACGATTCTCTATGTGTCGGCCACACGACTCGCAATAGGACCGGGGGCGCACAATCGACTGGTTCCTGGGGAGCCGGTCAGCGCACAGATTCAGGAAACTGCCAACGGCGAGACCGCCGATGCCGGCAATCGCCATATACACGAGCAATGTTGGCCTCCTACGGGACGCACAACGAAGGGTGAGCAGTCGCCTGTCTCCAAACCTCTGCCTATTCCCCGCGTGGCGATTGTACACCACGGATGCCACTAGTAGTCAGTCCACATGTTGTTGAGGGGTAGGATACAGATGGTTCAAGGTGTTCCGAGCAGCGGTGGTGGTGAAGCGCCAGGCGATGGTGGCCCGCGCCGCGTTGCGCTCCTGTTCCAAGACCCCCACCTCTCGCTTCAGGGTCGCTTCATCGGGAATGCGCCGGCCAAGACACTGGTGGCTGATCACGCTCAACTCGATCTCCGCCATGTTGAGCCAACTGCCATGCTTGGGGGTGTAATGGAACTCCAGGCGCGCGAGCAGCCGCCGTGCCTCAGCGGGGACGAACGTCTCGTACAGCGACGCGGGGCGGTGCGTATTGAGATTGTCCAACACAACCCGAATGCGGTCTGCCGTCGGGTAGGCTTCGTCTGCCAGCCACCGCATCTGCTCCGCAAAGTCCCCCATCTTCCGGTGCGCACTGACCGTCACATGCCGCCAGCCTTGCAGGGGTTCGCAGAGCATGAGCAGCTCCCGCGTGCCGTTGCGCTGGTACTCATAGTCGAACCGCTCCCGCCGTCCCGGTTGAGCGGGCAGCGGCGCGCGGGTCTCCCCGATGAGTTGGGTGGAGGTCTCATCGAAGCAGACCGTCGGACGCGTGGGGTCGTTGGGATCCGCGTTCAGGTCCAGCACGTCCTCCATGGCCGCCACGAACTCTGCGCTCACGGCAGGGATGCACCATTCCTCTCGCTGCCACGGCTTCAGCTCGTTTTTTTTAACATGGACCGCACCGTCTCGGGCGAGATGGAGGGAGCAAACCCCAACTCCACCACCTTCCCAGCGAGGAGCCGCAGCGTCCAGCGGGCGTGGCCCGCCGGGGGTGCACTGCACGCCACCGCGATCAGGTGGGCTTCCTCCTTGCCGCTGAGCTTGCGCCGTGCTCCGGGTCTGGGCGCTTCTCGGAGCGCCCGCTCCACGCCCTCTTCCACGCAGCGCTTACGGGTCCGGCTCACCGTGGCGACGCCAATCTCCAGCGCCGATGCAATCTCGGCATCGGTGCATCCCGCATCGGCCTTCAGCAAGACCCGCGCCCGTGTCAGCATGCGGACGCGGGCCTTGCCGCCCCGCAGCAACCCACGGAGCCGGTTCCGCTCGTCTTCCGTTAACCCCACTATGTACTTTGCCGCTGGCATGGCTGGATGCCCTTCTACGACTGTTTGGCATCCAGACTAGACGAATGCTTAAACCATCACCAAGGTTACTCGGAACCAATTGGACTGACTACTAGTCCAAATGGCTGTTGAATCATTAGCCTAGAGTAAAGGTCAACACCGTCTGGTGTGGCAGCGGCCTCAGGGCGTTGGTATCGTCGGATCAAACCCGTAGGGCTCCCACGACTGGATCAACACTAGGTTCTCTATCCAGTTGATGTTGGTGGTGGACCAGGGGAAGCCGGGCGGCTCCGTCGGGCCCGGGATCTGGCGGACGACCGCCTTCAGACCCACCTTCCCTACCCTCACGTCCACCAGGTAGTCTTTGAAGGCAGGAACGTATATCCAGGTGTCCTCTAAGTTGCCCGTGGCGGCGAAGGGCTGGGCGAGCATGGAGCTGGACGACTCGTTGAAGAAAACGATGGTGTATACGCCCGTGTCCACATCGATGTTCCCGGTGCGGACGAAGGCCTCGTGAGGTCGCGAGCTGGCCGCCAGGAT
>JAUYDU010000082.1 GCA_030691665.1 Chloroflexota bacterium | reverse complement strand
CCCCCCACGACCCGATCCCACCTCCGCCCAAAGCTCTTCACACCTATCTCCAACTTTCCTTTGCCACACTGGGCGTGCCAAGGCCATCTCTGTCCATCTGATCACCGAACAGGAAGGCAGAAGGGCAAACCAGGCAAGTTGGAGCTACGATGGGGCGGCGAGTCGTCACCTTCTTAATGATCGTCCTGCTGATGGCCCTGGGGTCGGCCGCTATCGCGGGCGCCTATGGGCAGGGGGAGGCTGCGAAGAAAGGCCTGGACCGGGACGTCGGGTCTCCATGGCTAGGCCCGGTCCAGGCGCTGGAGCAGCCCGCCGGCAGAGCGTTCACCACGTCGGCGCCGGGGCGGCTGGGTACCACCGTAGACCCTCTGTCCATCTCCCCCGCCGCCAACCTGGAGCCGGGGGACACCATCAGGTGTGCGGCGATGGACTCCCATGCGTGAAAGCCGTGTTCAGGATCATCCGCTCTATGTCGGGCGCCGACTTGGTGCTTAACGCGCCCGTGACCATCTCCGTTCCCGCTTCTCCAGTGATAGAGGTGCTCGACTAAGCCAAGGTCCAATAGAAACGCCCACGGGCGCGTGTCGCTTGACCATTGCCTCTACTCGGCGCGGATGGCACCTGGAGAAAGCCGCGGGCAAGGCTGGGGGTGAATTGCCGAGACTTGGCGCCCCGAGAAACCGCGCTCCAACCCCCCAAGTCGCCATCAGTCGGCCACCGCATCTGCCGGCGCGGCGCTGTCCGTGGAGACGTGACCCTATCGCTTGGCCTCTCGGGGCATGAATACCGTACCATAGACCCCCCAGAGGCATCAAGCTGGTCACCCCAACTGAAGTGGGGAAGTGGGGTCAACAAAGCCACCTGCGGACGGAGGGCGCATGACGCGCACGGCGGCCATTCCGCCTTTGTCAGCCCGTGAGTGCCTTGGGCAGGAGTCAGTCCAGACTCAGTGGCGCTGTTCGGCGTAGCTGGCTCACAGCCACGTCAAGGACTAGGCTGTCCAGACTCCTGGCCCAGTCGGCACGGTGGCTTCCGCGTGGCAGCGCCAACCTGTTCGGTGTATGCTCTGCTCCAAGATATGGGTGCGACCAGCAAAGTCGTCATAGAAGGAGTCCTGGAGAGGGTCGTCTACCAGGGTGAGGAGGACGGCTTCACCGTGGCGCGCCTCCAGGCGCCGGGCCGAAAGGACCTGGTCACCATCGTCGGCAACATCCTCGCAGCCACCCCGGGTGAGACCCTCAGGCTGAGGGGGGAGTGGGTGGTGAACCTCAAGTACGGCGAGCAGTTCCGGGTAGATAGCTGCCTTTCGGTGCTACCCGCCACCCTCACCGGCATTCAGAAGTATCTGGGCTCCGGCATGATCCGCGGCATCGGTCCCGTGCTGGCCAAGCGGCTGGTGGAAGCATTCGCTCTCGAGACGCTGGACGTGATCGACGGGGACGCCGACAGGCTGCAGGAGGTAGAGGGGATAGGGCCGGTCAGGTCTGGGAGGATCGTGGCAGCCTGGGGGGAGCAGAAAGAGATACGAGAGGTGATGGTCTTCCTTCAGGGCCACGGGGTCAGCTCCACCTACGCGGTGAAGATATACAAACGCTACGGAAACCAATCGGTCTCGGTAGTCAAGGAGAATCCCTACAGGCTGGCGGAGGACATCCGTGGGATAGGCTTTAAGACGGCGGACAAGATCGCCCGAAACCTCGGGATAGACCCTGGTTCTCAGATCCGCGCCGAGGCGGGGCTTCTGTACATGCTGAGCCAGATGGTGGACGAGGGCCACGTCTACTACCCCCAGGATCAGTTGGTGGAGAAGACCAGCAAGGAGCTGGAGATAGACGATGAGATGCTGCTCACCGCGCTGGAGGCACTCAAGGTGAGAGACCAGGCGGTGGTGGAAGACATGGACGGCCAGACTGCCGTGTATCTGAAGCCGCTGCACATGGCCGAGGTCAACGCCGCCAGCGGGCTGAAGGTCCTCCTCGCTTCGCATAAGAAGCCACTCCGCATCGACGTGGAGGCGGCCATCGAGTGGGCGCAGAAGAAGACAGGCATGGATCTGGCGGAGCTGCAGAAGGAGGCGATCAGGAAGGCCATCGCAGGCAAGGTGGTGGTCATCACCGGAGGGCCGGGGACCGGCAAGACGACGGTGGTGAACAGCATCATCCGTATCCTGGAGGCGAGGAGGCTCAGGATACTCCTGGCATCCCCCACCGGGCGGGCGGCCAAGCGGCTCTCGGAGGCGACAGGAAGAGAGGCCAAGACTATCCACCGGCTCCTGGAATACAGCCCGGCGGAAGGGGGCTTTAAGAGGGACCGGGAGAATCCCCTGAAGGGGGACGTCCTGGTGGTGGACGAGGCCTCCATGGTGGACATTCTCCTGATGAACCGGCTGCTCCAGGCGGTGCCCAGGCACGCCACCCTGGTGCTGGTGGGCGCTGTGGACCAGCGTCCCTCGGTGGGGCCTGGCAGCGTGCTCCACAACATCATCCAGTCGGGTGTGGCGGCCACGGTCACCCTCACCGAGATCTTCAGGCAGGCCAGGGATAGCCGGATCATCGTGAACGCCCACAGGGTCAACAAGGGAGAGTTCCCGCTGATCAAGGTTGAGAGCGGGGAGCGAACCGACTTCTACTTCGTAGAGCGAGAGGACCCATTGGAGG
>JAUYDU010000169.1 GCA_030691665.1 Chloroflexota bacterium | reverse complement strand
TTTTCCGCCGAAGGCGGATGCGCCTCTGGCGCAAGCCCTGCGTCCATCTACAGCCCCTTCTGCACAATGTAGCAGCACAGGTCGGCCGTCCGGCAGGCGTAGCCCCACTCGTTATCGTACCAGGCCAGCACCTTCACCATGTTGTCGCCGATGACCATCGTGCTCAGCCCGTCAACGATGGCGCTGGCCGGGTTCCCCTTGAAGTCGATGCTCACCAGCGGCTCCTCCGTGTACTCCAGGATGCCCCGCAGCGCTTCCGAGGCGGCATCCCTGAAGGCCTCTCCCACCTCCTCCTTGGTCACGGCCCGCTCCACGCTCGCCACGAAGTCCACCACGGAGACCGTGGAGGTAGGCACCCGGAAGGCCATGCCGTCCAGCCGGCCCTTCAGCTCCGGTATCACCAGGGTCACGGCGCGGGCTGCCCCCGTGGTGGTGGGAATGATGTTGAGGGCGGCGGCTCGAGCCCGCCGCAGGTCCTTGTGCACTGTGTCCAGGATGCGCTGGTCGTTAGTGTAAGCGTGGATGGTGGTCATGAACCCCTTCTGGACGCCGAAACTGTCGTGCAGCACCTTCACCACCGGTGCTATGCAGTTGGTCGTGCAGGAGGCGTTGGAGATGACGGTGTGCCTCCGGGGGTCGTACGTGTCCTCGTTGACGCCGAGCACCACGGTCACGTCTTCATTCTTGGCCGGAGCGGTGATGATCACCTTTTTGGCGCCAGCCTGGGTGTGGGCTACGGCCTTCTGGGCATCGGTGAATAGGCCCGTAGACTCCACCACGATCTCTACGCCGAAATCGCTCCAGGGGATTCTGGCCGGGTCGCGCTCGGCCAGCACCTTCACCACCTGGCCGTCTACCAGGATGGCGTCGTCCCTGGCCTCGATGTGGGCCGGGAATATCCCGTAGTTGCTGTCGTACTTCAAGAGGTGGGCGTTAGTCTTGGCGTCGGTGAGGTCGTTGACGGCCGCCACCTCCAGGGCGCTGCTGTGGTAGTCACGGATCGCCTTGTACACCTGGCGGCCAACGCGACCAAAGCCGTTGATCCCCACTTTCACTGCCATGCTCACGGCTCCCTTCCATCCACTAAACCAGCCACATCCACTAGGTTAGCTTCACTGCTGTGCCCGAAGCGCTTACCATCAGCATGTTGTTGCCGATGGTCTCGTAGTCAATGTCCACACTGACCACGGCGTTGGCCCCCAGCTTCTCGGCCTCCTCTGTCATCTCCCGCAGGGCCACGGCCCGGGCCTCCCGCATCTTCTCCTCGTAGGCGCCAGAGCGGCCGCCCACCAGGTCACGCAGGCTAGCCATCACGTCCCGAAAAATGCTGGTGGCCACGATGGTCTCACCCACCACTATGCCGAAGTATTCGCCAATAGCCTTGCCCTCCACGGTGGGCGTGCTGGTAATGAGCATGTGCCTTCCCTCCTTTGCCTTGTGAACGCTAACTGATCCCCTTGCCTGCATCGAAGCAAGAACTCCAAGGATAGCGTCCCTAAGAGTATATCCTGGCCACAAACAATGTCCAAGCGGTCTGCTCCTCGCCCCCCGAAGTAGATGACCGGAGCATGGAGCCGCCGTGAGGGTATAATGATCGCGGGATGCCTCCTGCGAGGAGCGGCAGCGGAAATGGCGACCGCTCCTCCTCGACAGGCGTTGGAGGGCTAGAGCCATGGCAGTCACCAGTGGCGGGCAGGCGGCAGCGCCACCGAAGTACAGGTTTCCCCGCCCCCAGCTCGTCTTGTTCGGCCTTCACCTCGTGCTGGGGGGGCGTCGCTCTTTCGTGCGCGATTGCCAGACCTTCCTGCGCACCAACCCCTACCCCCGGCGGGTCGAGGGCATCGAGAACGTCCCCCGCGAAGGCTCCTTTGTCCTGGTAGCCAACCACTACGCTCGCGATGGCCTCGATACCTATCACTGCGGCATGGCCATCACCGCTGCTGTGGCTCAGTGGCGTCCTGCATTGCCCCATATCCGCTGGGTCATCACCAGCGAGTGGTACGGACGCCACATCGGGCCGCTGCCGGTTCCACCCTGGGTCTTCCGCTGGACATTTCGCCGGGTTGCCCGCGTCCACGGCCTGGTGGTCATGCCGCGCCAGCCAACCCAGGCCATGGCGCGCGCGGCCGTCCTGCTCGATATCGTCAGGCTGGTAAAGCACGAGCCCGTTGGCCTCATGCCCGAGGCCGCCGGGTCGGGCACCCTGCGTGAGCCCCTGGAGGGCAGCGGCCTCTTCCTCCACTCCCTGGCAGCCCGCGACATCCCCCTTATTCCTGTCGGGATATGGGAGGAAGGAGACACGTTGGTCATGACCTTCGGAGCCCCCCTGGTTCTGTCGGCCATCGAAGGGGACCGGCAGGCGCGCGACCGTCACGCCGCTCAGCAGGTGATGGTGGCTATCGGCCGGCTGCTCCCCAGACAACAGTGGGGAGTCTACGAGGAGGCCATCGAGCGCTCCCTGGAGCGAGACTCCAGCAGGCATACCGGCCTCTAGCCGCTCCAGGGCCCGCATCGCGTGGGTTGCTTCTCCACCCCCG
>JAUYDU010000529.1 GCA_030691665.1 Chloroflexota bacterium | reverse complement strand
GTCCTGGGCCTCGTCCACCCCCAGCAGGTGCTCACCAAGGCTGGCGCCCGCCCCGGCGATAGCCTCTACCTCAGCAAGCGCCTGGGCACCGGCATCATCACTACCGCCGGCAAGTTGCAGACGGTGGCCCCCCGCCACCTGGAGGCGGCCATCGAGAGCATGCTCCGCCTCAACCGCCACCCCTCCCACATCGTGCGGGAGGTGGGCGCCCACGCCCTCACCGACGTCACCGGCTTCGGACTGCTGGGCCACGCCCACGAGATGGCCGAGGCGGGCGGCGTGGCCCTGCGCATCCAGGCGGGGCGTATCCCTATCCTGGAGGGGGCCCTGGAGTACGCCGCCCAGGGCATCCACACCGGCGGCGAGGCCCGCAACCGCCAGTACTTCGGCGAAAAGGTGACCTTCCAGGGCAAGCTCCCCGACGACCTGGCCTCCGTCCTGTTCGACCCCCAGACCTCGGGCGGCCTGCTCATCGCCGCCTCGCCGGAGCAGGGGCGGGAGCTGGAGCAAGAGTTCGCCAAGGCGCAGCTCGGCCTGTGGCGGATCGGGGAGGCGATCGAGGGGCAGGGGGTCGTTGTCCTGCCCTAGACCCTGGGGCTTCCGATGCGCATCCGCGACTTCCTGATGCTGGTGCAGGAGCGGCTGGGACCCCTCCTGCCGCCGGAGCTGCGCCCCTTCCAGGCCCGTATCCGCTTCTCCCTGCTGCAAATCTACTACTGGCGACCCTCCATCCACTACGAGGTCTGGCCCCAGCGCAAGATGGGGCGCATCGAGGTCGGGCTGCACTTCGAGGGGGAAGGGGAGGAGAGCTATCGCTGGGCGGCCGTGCTGGCCGAGCGAATGCCCCAGGTGCAGGCAGCCGCCTCGGGCGGACTGGAGCTGGAGGAGTGGACGCCCACCTGGACGCGCCTTCACCGCAGCCTGCCGCTGGGGGACCCTTCGACGGGCTCAGGGCAGGCTTTGGACGAAGCGCTGGCCCAGGAGGTAGCGCAGAGCCTGGCGACGCTGATTCAGGCGACGCAGCCGATCCTGGAGGAATGCCGCTCGCAGGTGGAGGAGGAAACCACCGCCTTGCCCCAGCGGCCCGCCCCTCCGAGCCTGCCGAGGGGTCGCCCTCGCTATGCCCGCCTGCGCCGCCGCCGGGGGCTAGGCCGGGGCCCGTTCCCTTAGCAGGGCGACCAGGCCCATGGCGCCGGAGTAGTCTCCCAGCTCGGCCAGCTCCAGGCGCAGGACCCGCAAGGACTCCGGCATCGCTCGCTCCTTCATCTCGGCCCTGGCTGGCCCCAGAAGGAGATCGCCCGCCCGAGAGAGCCCGCCGCCGACGATGATCATCTCAGGGTCGAAGATGTTCACATAGGTGGCGAACCCTATGCCCAGGTAGTAGCCGGCCCGCTCGATGAGACGCCGGGCCTCGGGGTCGCCGGCCAGCGCGGCGCGGCAGACCGCCTCGGCGGTGACCTCCCCTTCCTCCTGGGCCAGCCTGGCCAGCAGGGGCGAGCCGCCCTGGGCGATGAGCGCGTCCCCTTGAGTAGCGACGGCCCGGCCGGAGGCGAAAGCCTCCAGACAGCCGCGGTTGCCGCAGCCACACAGGGGGCCGTCGGGGTCAAGGGTGATGTGGCCGATCTCCCCGGCCGCGCCCGTGGCGCCGGTGTACAGCTTGCCGTCGATGATGATGCCGCCGCCGATGCCGGTGCTGACGGTGATGTAGATCAGGTGGCGGCAGCCGCGACCGGCCCCATAGACGTGCTCGCCGAGGGCGGCGGCAGTGGCGTCGTTCTCCAGGTAGACGGGCACACCCAGCCGCTCCTCCAGGTAGCGGCAGAGGGGTACGTCTTGCCAGCCGGGCAGGTTGGGCGCGCTGGGGATGACCCCCGCCTGGACGTCGCAGGGGCCGGGGGAGCAGATGCCCACCGCCGCCAGGTCGCCCCGCTCGATGCCAGCCCCCGCCAGAGCAGAGTCCAAGGAAGCCTGGATGCGGGCCAACACCACCTCCGGCCCCTCCTGGGCGCCGGTGGGCCGCAGGTCTTCGGCCAGACGGTGGCCGTCGCCATCGGCGATGAGGGAGAGGATCTTGCTGCCACCCAGGTCGACAGCGCCCAGATACTTCTTCCTCCTACGCCCTGCTGTCCCCATGGTGGTGGTCAAACCTGCCTACCGGCAGGCAGGCAAAGGGCGAGGGCCGCAGGGTCTGCTCCTCGCCCCGTCGGCCCCCGAAGCCTGCACTCGTCAGCTCGCCCGCCGTCATCGCGAGGGCTTCTCTCTCGCAGGCCAGATCGTGTGGCAGTTCTGCCCCTTGATGGCGGCGAGGGTGGCCTGTCGCTCCTTCTCCTTCATCTCGGCCATCGTCTCCTGGAACATGGCCACCGCCTCCGGCCGGCCGGTGGCCTCGCAGCGACGGCGGATGCGCTCGCCGATGCCACACTGCTCCAGGAAGACGACGCTGTGGGGCCAAAGGAAGAATATGAAGCGCTGGGGCGGCTCGAACTGAGGGCGCTTGCGGCCCAGCCAGTGAAAGCGCTCCTCTACGCTAGCGACCGGCTCCACCAGGGCCACCAGCGGCCCCTCCTCGGCGGTGGAGCGGGTGTCCACCAGCAGGCGCTCGGGGAACATGCGGAAGACGATGGTGAACACGTCGCACAGGTCGACCACCTTCTCCACCTCGCTGAGGTCGATCATCAGGCCGTTCTCGGTGTACACCACTTCTCCCTGCCTCCCCGGCCTGCCGAACCCTAGTGTGCTGGTCTGAGTCCCCGACCTGTCGGGGTGGCGGGCGCTAGTACATCTCCGAGGGCACCCGCGGCTGCTCCCTCTTCTCCGGGATCTCCGTCACCAGGCAGTTGGTGGTGAGCACCATTCCGGCGATGCTGACGGCGTTCTCCAGGGCGGCGCGACTGACCTTCGCCGGGTCGACGATGCCCCGCTCGATCATGTTGCAGAACTCGTCCCGCTGGGCGTCGTAGCCCTCGTTGGCAGGGAGCTCCTTGACCTGGTTGACGACCACGGACCCATCCTGGCCGGCGTTGATGGCGATGCGGCGGGTGGGCTCCTCCAAGGCGCGGCGCATGATGTTAACGCCCGTGGCCTCATCGCCCTCGTCCAGCTTCAGCCCCTCCAGAGCCGCCTGGGCAGCAAGATAAGCTACGCCGCCGCCGGCCACCAGCCCTTCCTCCACGGCGGCGCGGGTAGCCGAGACAGCGTCCTCCACGCGGTGCTTCTTCTCCTTGAGCTCCGTCTCGGTAGCGGCACCCACCTTGACCACCGCCACCTTGCCCACCAGCTTACCCAAGCGCTCCTGGAGCTTCTCGCGATCCCAGTCGGAGGTGGACAGTTCGATGGCAGTCTTCGCAGCCTTGGCCCGGTCCTCGATGGCCTTGGGGTCGCCCTTGCCCTCGATGATGGTGGTATCTTCCTTGGCCACCACCACACGGCGGGCGCGACCCAGATCGCCGATGGTCACGGCGTCCAGGCGGCGGCCCAGCTCCTCGCTGATCACCTGGGCGCCGGCGACCGTGGCGAGGTCGCCCAGGTTGTCCTTGCGGCGGTCGCCGAAACCCGGCGCCTTGACGGCGCAGCAGCTAAGGGTGCCGCGCAGCTTGTTCACCGCCAGGGTGGCCAGGGCCTCGCCGTCGCAGTCGTCGCAGACTACCAGGAGGTTCTTGCTGCCCGCCTCCACCAGCTTCTCCAGCACAGGGAGGATGTCGTTCACCGCCGATATCTTCTTGTCAGTGATGAGGATGTAGGCGTCCTCGATCACCGCTTCCATGCGGTCGGGGTTGGTGACGAAGTAGGGGCTGATGTAGCCGCGGTCGAAGGCCATGCCCTCGACGTACTCGACCTCCGTCGTGATGCCCTTGGACTCCTCGACGGTGATGACGCCGTCCTTGCCCACCTTCTCCATCACCTCGCCGATGAGCTCACCGATGGACTCGTCCATGGCGGAGATGGCGGCGATCTGGGCCATCTGCTGGCGGGTCTCCACCGGGGTGGCGTTCTTCTTGATGGCCTCCACCGCCGCCTTGCAGGCCCGCTCGATGCCCCGCTTCACGGCCATCGGGTTGGCGCCGGCCGTCACGTTCTTCAGCCCCTCGTGGACGATGGACTGGGCGAGGACGGTGGCGCTGGTGGTGCCGTCGCCAGCGATGTCGTTGGTCTTGGCGGCCACCTCCCGTGCCAACTGGGCGCCGATGTTCTCGAAGGGGTCCTCCAGATCAATGTCCTTGGCGATGGTGACGCCGTCGTTGGTGATGGTGGGCGAGCCGAACTTCTTCTCCAGGACGACGTTGCGGCCCTTGGGCCCCAGGGTTATCTTCACGGCGTCGGCCAGGGCATCGACCCCATTCTTCAGGGCGTGCCGGGCAGCCTCATCGAACAGCAATTGCTTGGCCATATCCCCCTCTCCTCGTTCTCAAGAGATTAGCACTCGTTGTTTGAGAGTGCTAGCATATTTTTAGCGCAGATGGCTGGAGAGCGCAAGACCCCTGAAGGGAGACTAGGACGGAAAATTTTCTCTCAGCCAGCGCCCTTTACAGCACAGCGCCCCGCGGTCGCCGGAACAGGGCGGGGAAGCGCGCCTCGTCCACCCTGAGGATGGCGGCGTACTTGCGGGCGTTCTCCAGGTACTTCTCCTCGCCGGTGCGGCGGTAGAGGTTGAAGTTGTCCAGCATCTTGTCAGCGATGAGGTTCAGGTCGAAGCCCAGGATGTAGCGCTCGCTCGCCTCGTTGAGGGCATCCATGTAGATCTCGAAGTAGTCGGCCAGCTTGGTCAGGGTGCGGCGCTG
>JAUYDU010000473.1 GCA_030691665.1 Chloroflexota bacterium | reverse complement strand
GCACGGCCATGGACTCGCCCTTCGTGGGCCTGGTGCGGAAGACGGCGCGGGACGTGTACGGCGTAGAGCCGCTGCTGGTGCCGAACATGGCGGGCAGCGGGCCCATGTACCTCTTCTCCCACGGCCTGGGCCTGCCCATCGCCTCCGCTGGTGTGGACGCCCCCGTCAACAACCTCCACGCGACCACCGAGAACATCCGCCTGGAGGACTATCGAAAGGGCATCCTCCACCTGGCGGCCATCCTGGACGCCTTCGGGGCACGCTAGACCTGCGCCGGCGCACATGCCGTGGTAAGATGATGGCTGAGGTCGTGATTTGATTTACTTGCTTCTACTGGTTGTGCTGGTGTTTGGCCTGGCCCTGGTGTGGTTCCTGTGGCGGACGGGGCCGAGGACTCGCGGGCGGACAGTGGCGACCCGCGTGCTGATGCTGGGGCTGCTGGCCGCGCTGGTCGCCGTGCTGTCGCGAGCATACGGCAAGCACAAAGTCTGACCCGCGCGCGGCCCAGGACTACGGCTGGCTTTCCAGCAGGTCCGCAAGCTTCTGCGCGTTGAGATATGCGATCACTCTCGGATCGCCCCAAACCCATCCTGGCCTCGTTCAACTCGCCGCCTTCCCCCTATCACTCGGCTAGAGCCATCTCATCACCGTAGTCGATGTGGATCAGAGGGTCCTGCCCGCCCAGGGCCACCCTGGACTTGCGGGGCCCTCTGCGATTGTTCCGGCGATTGGTGGCTGCCCCGAGGTGGGTCGGCCTGCCGGCTTGGCGCTGAGCAGGCACCCAGACGTTTCCCTGGGGTCGCCTGTTCGCCGTTGGCACACCTTCGTCACGCTTCGCCGCATCAGCGTGCAACGTTGTCGTTCCCCTCTCCTGTGCAACGGGTGGCTCAGCCGTCTTCCCGAGTCTGGGTTCGAAGTGCTGGACGGGCGTCTGATCTAGGTGCAATAGGTGCTTTTCGGCTCTTCCGTGGATGGGCCTCTCCTTTTTGGAAGCCGAAGGAACGTGCTGCCCATCTGCCCTGACAACGTTTGCAGCAGAATGTGTGGCGGTACCCGAGCCTCTCGTTTCGAGCTGCGAGGCTCTCAGGTCGGTCAAACGTCCTGCCGCACTCCGAGCACGTGAGAGATGCGAACCTTGGGGATGTCCGGCACCGCCTGCACAGAGTAGCCCTGGGGCTAATGCGGCCTCCGCAGCCGGGACAAGACCTGCGCCTCCTGTAACTCGAGCCGGCCCTTCTCACGATCTGGCGGACCCGCTCCAGGGATAAGTGCTCCTCGGCTGCGATTTCCTTCAGAGTCTTCTCCCCCAGCGCCGCGACCGACAGGATGCGCCGCCGTGTTGGACCATGTCGGCGTTCGTCTCTCCGGGCCCGCCACAGGTGATAACATGTCGCGGAGCAGAAGCTGTGTCGCAGGCCCTCGCGTTGGCTCCACCGCACTCGGCTCCCCTCGACGAGGTACCGTTTGTGACACATGAAACATACCAATTGGGCCGTTCGCGCCGTCGACCTAGTCTTCACTGCCCTTTCTCCTGGACGACGCATCTCGGTTCAATCTGAGATGGGACGCGGGATCGAACAAGGTCGCCGCGTCTTTGGCATGGGCTGTGTTCCTGAACGCTCAAGACTGACTGGCCACGTTGATCGCGCTACCCCCTAACGGTAGAGGTTATTTCATGCGACATACCATTTGTAGAATGTGGACGGCCTGAACTCGACCGTGCTTGAGTAGCCTTTGAGTGGGAATCTCCTATCGAAACCTGTGGGCGTCGTCCATTCTCGGAGCCCTTCTCCCATCTGTTTTCTCGACTACGCTACTTTCGGGGTCTGGCTTGATGTGCGCGAAACTGCTACGAGATCCCGTCAACTCATAATACAACAAGGAAGGCTAGAGGGGAACAACACGTTGTGTTGTGCAGCTCACCGCAGTCCAGGGTGATGGCGAGGAACCCGCTGCGGGCTCCTTGCTCTCCACTTTCTGACCCTGATGGTAGAGCCTGTCCACCTCCTCATAGGCCTTCTCTTTCTCCTCGGCCAGAGCCAGGCGGATAGCCAGGCGCTTCACCTTGCTCATGTTTCTCTCCAACTTGAAAGTCTGGTCCTGGCAGCCTCCGAGGTAGTGACACCCGGGGTCGCGGCCCATCCGGCTTGACACCAGCAGTCGTTGTTGGTAGCCTTCGCTCAGGGTAGTGTGGCTAGACAGGGTCTCACGAAGGAAGTGCGTCAAGGCGGCGGCGCCAGAGGCGTCGATTGCGGTGAGCATTGGGCATTCTCGGTATGCGCTGGACGAAGAGCCTTTCAGACAGAATGGTTGCTCCCTCCCTTAGGGAGCTTGGCTGGACTGCCATTGGGAGGAGTTGGTTCGCGCCTCTGATGGACATCGTCTACAGGTGGTATGCGCGCCAACTGCGGGCGCAGGTAGCTGCCAAGCCCATGCCCAGACACGTGGCACTGATACTGGACGGGAACCGCCGCTTCGCACATCGAGCTGGCCTGCCGAATGTCTCGGAAGGCCACCGCCGGGGAGCCAGGAACTGATACGATGGTGCGACGAACTGGGCATCCCCGTTGTGACCCTTTGGGGTCTGTCCACAGACAACCTGAAGCGCCCGTCTGAGGAACTTGAGGAGATCTTCAGTATCCTGGGCGAGGGGTTAGGAAGGTTTCTCAAGGAGTCGCACAAAGGATCGAGTCGCCGTCGTGTTCGTGCCGTAGGCCGGCTGGAGCTTCTACCAGAGGATCTTCGTGAGCGCATCCAACAAGTAGAGGAGGCGACTTCCACTTGGGGGCCCGGTGTAGTGAATCTGGCTTTGGCATATGGGGGCCGCGACGAGATTCTTGATGCGGTGAGAGGGTTCCTTCGGGCCAAGGCCGCTGAAGGCGCCAATATTCACGAAGTAGCTGAGAGCGTCTGCGCCGACGACCTACGAGAGCACCTGTATGCTCCCGATCTTCCAGAACCGGACCTGGTGATACGCACCAGCGGGGAGGTGCGGCTGGGCGGGTTCTTCCCTTGGCAAACCGTCTACAGCGAGCTGTACTTCTGCGATGCCCTGTGGCCGGCATTTCGAGAGATCGACTTCTTGCGAGCTGTCCGGAGCTTCCAGTTACGGCAGCGTCGCTTCGGCCGATAGTGGCTGCTGCTCTGCCCTCCAGGTCGGTGTACCGCAGGGAGAGGTCCTTCCCGCCATGCGTTGAACTGCTGTTCGCGAGGGGCTGGAGGCAGGTGTCTTAGAGAGGCTCCGAATGAGAGCATGGCGGAGCGCCCCGGTCAGCCATCCCAGGGTTTGGCGAGCAGGGCCAGGAGCGCCTGGACAGAGGCGGGTGCGGCGAACGGGTCGCGCCGCGCCCACCGCGCGAGGGCTGCCTTCCGCACCGCTGCCCGTCGCTTCGAGCCAGTCCCGTCCAGCGGGACTGCCCCATCTCACTCCGGGCCAATCCCCAGGACCACCTCTGCCTTTCGCTGTAGAGCCTGGTGGGTGCGGTAAAGCTGCTGCTTCGTCAGCCGCAGGAAGGCGTTGGAACTGCCCGACATCGTCGCCATGGGGCGGAAACATAGACTATTGACGCGGCCAAGACGGGGGGTATCATGTGCTTGTTCAATTTCTGCCCTGGCAGGGGGTCAGAGCCAGTGCCAAATGGGAAATCCCGGCTAAAGCCCGGCGGGGAGGCTAGGCTGGGGCCAGGGTCATCCTGTTGGGTCGGGGCGTGAAGGAGTGCACTGGTCTGGACTGGTACGGCGTGGGACTATTATGGCCTGGTCTAGCCTGGCCTGGAACGGACGGGTCTGGGCTAGTCTGGGCCGCAGCCCAATTATACCGTAAGCGGCGGACGACAATCGTAAGCCTGCGCCAGCTGCAATAGGAAGCTCACCCCCTTAGTCAGTGAGACGTGAGAACGATGGCCTATCGAGTTTATGAATATGGGATAACACGCATCCTATCGGGCGAGGATATTCTCGTCGACCAGCTCTA
>JAUYDU010000440.1 GCA_030691665.1 Chloroflexota bacterium | reverse complement strand
GGACATCGACCGGGTGCACGACCTGGAGTTCCACTACTTCCAGGAGGCCGCCGCCAGCTCGGAGCATCGGGAAGCCGTGCGAGCCTTCCTGGAGAAGCGGCCCGCTCGCTTCCACTAGGTTCGCTCGCTTACATGGGGGAGATTCGAAATGCCGCACGTTCGGGCCAACGGGATCAGCATCTACTACGAGGTGCACGGCCGGGGGGAGCCGCTGTGTGCGCACTTTCGGCCCGTCACGGCCGACGTCACGCGGCCGGCTCACGTCAGGTACCCGTTTCCAGCAGGCCTATCCCCCGGCGTTAAGCAGCGGGTAGCCGACTTCCTCCCATGCTATCATGCCCCCGTCCAGGTTCCAGACGTTGGTGTAGCCGTGGCTCACGAGCGTCTCGGCGGCGACGGCGCTCATCCTCCCGCTGCGGCAGTAGACGACGATCTTCGCGTCCTTCTCTGGTGGAAGCTCGTCCAGTCGCCCCGCTATCTGGTTGTAGGGGATGAACAGGTCTGTCCCCTCTATCTCGCCTTCGTACGGGATGTGTACGTTCACCAACGGAAAGTCCTTGCTATCAAGCATGGACCGCAGCTCCTCAGGGGTAACGTTGATGTAGGAGCCGTCTTCGGTCTCCACCCGCTGTCCTATGGCGGCTGAGGGAGCCTCCGTGGCGCTTTCCTGCCCGGGCTCGTTGGAGGCGCAGGCGGCCACGATAGCCACCAGCAGGACAACGGGTGGGACCAATAGCCAGAGCTTTGTCATCCGCTTAAGCATGCCTCTCTCCTCTAGGGAGCCATATGAGGACGGCCCCGGCCAGCACGAGGACGGCGGCGGGCCGCTTAGCTCGCCCCGCCCTGGGCCCGGCGGCGGATGAGGAAGGTGGCGCGGCCGACGGCGATAAGGGCGCCGCTGCCGTCGCGGACCTCCGACGTGCCGAAGGCGGCTGCGCGCCCCTTGCGCAGGATGCGGCCCTCGGCGAACAGCTCGTCCCCCTGCATGGAGTCGAGGAAGCTGATGTTGAGGTCGGCGGTGGCGTGAGCGGTCACGTCGTTGTCTTCGGGGCCGTAGGCTGTGTACAGGGCCATGGCGATGGAGGTGTCGACCAGGCTGCACAGCAGGCCGCCGTGGGGCCAGGGGCCGTGCTTGGCGGGCTCGTAGGCCACCCGCACCTTGCAGTATCCGGGGCCGAGCTGAACCGGCTCGATGCCCAGGAGCTTCCAGAAGGGGTGGAAGTTCCAGGTCGACTTCATGTAGGCCAGTCGCTCCTCCCAGGTGCCTTCCTGGGGGAGTCTGGGCATCCGACCGGCCCGCCAGCGGCCCGCTTTCGCCACTCCCCTACCCTAGCTTTCGGGAACGCCGTACATCTGGTCGGGGGCCAGCCACTGGGGGAGGCGGCGCCGCAGCCTGTCGCGCAGGTCGTAGCAGAGGTGGCACTCGTCCACGTACGAGCCGTCGGGGGTCACGCCGAAGGCCGCGGCCAGGGCGGCGGGCCCGCCTGCCAGCAGCGGCCCGACGATGGGATGGGCGCTGGCAACGTAGGATTGCGTTATGTCGAGTAAGGGCTTGGCCCAGGTGTTCCCTATCGTGATGCCCTGGCAGAGGTGGACGTAGCCGAGGGGGTCGATGTGGACGCGCTTGGGGTCGGTGAGGTCCTCGTAGGGGCAGGAGGTGAGCTCCTGCCAGGGACGGCGGGGCAGGCTTTCCAGGAGCTTGGCCACTGCTCTGCCCCGAAACCTGACGCCGCCGCCGACGATGGGCTCTCCCTTGCCTTCGGGCGATGTTGACTCGACCACCGACGGCGGCTCGATGGCGATGGTGCTGGGGGAGATGCTGAGTTGGCTGGCGGCTTCAGCAGCGAAACGGGGGGGAGACGGCTCATCCGCTGAGCTGTGGTAGGCGTCGTCGCTGACCCACATGGCGTCCAGGCCGGCCTCGACCAGGGGGCGCAGGGCGAGGAGGGCGTCCTCGCGGGAGGTCGCCCAGTAGGCGTTGGTCACCAACTGGGGCTGCCAGCCCCGAGCCTTGACGTCTCGCACCGCTTGCAGGAGCGTGGCATAATACATGAACGGTTCACCGCCCTCGAAGCAGATCGCCCGGATGCTGCCCAGCTCCTCGGCCTGGGCCAACAGGTGGCGGATCTGACCCAGGGTCATCGTCCCCGTCTGGAAAGGGCTTCCCCACACGAAGCAGTGGTCACACTCCAGGGTGCACTGATACGTGAGCAGAAGGTGCAGCTCGCGTAGCGCCATTGGGCTTCCTCGCAGGAGGGCCGGCCCTGAACTTGGCCTGAGCCTCCGCCATAGGCGGATCCGCCTCGGGCGGATGTCGAAGGGCCGCTCCCTGGCCCAATCTTATGCGAAGCGGGTGCCCCTGGGCAACCGGCCACAGGCGGGCAGGCCCTTCGGCTGTGCTCAGGGCAGGCCTGGGTGCAAGGAAAGCGCAGGGGAGCCGCAAGGCTAGCGTCAAGCGAGAGGCTGCCTGCGTCCACTATGGTGGCAGCGGGATATCGGGGTAACCATGGCTTGCACCTTAGCGTCGCGAAGTGTAGAAATAGGGCTGATTTGCAGAAGGTGGGTGGGTTCCTTACCCCCGCCTGAAGGCGGGGGCATAGATTCGGATTCTTATGCCGCGCCCCCGCCTGGCGGCGGGCAGGCTTTCAGGGTGCGGTGTTGAAGAGCTACTCGGCCGACTATGAATGAGCCACAGAGATAGGGCTGATTTGCAGATGGTGGGCAATCGGTACGGCGCTCGCATTCCGGCCTTGCTGGCCATCCTCGGCTTGCTGGCGGCCTTGGCCCTCGTGGGGGCCAGGGGCAGGCGTGCGCCTGTCGTCTCGAAGGCCGAGGGCAGATTCTTCGCTTCGCTCAGAATGACAGGACGAGCCGGGGGCAGGCGTGCGCCCGTCGTCTCGAAGGAGGCGAGGCCGCGACCGGAGGGCCAGCGGCGGCGGGCGGCCTCTCTGGCGGGCGGACGGGCACCTGTCTGGGTGGGGCTGGCCCTGCTGACGGCGGCGGTGGGCGCATCCTTTTCGGCGTATGAGGTAGAGCCAGGGCTTGGCTCGCCCGCAGTGGCGGAGGCGGGGACCCCGACAAGTCGGGGGGGCGCGGAGATGGCCTTCGAGGTGGAGCGTCTCGCTCAGATGGGGGCTGCCTACGCGGCGGCAGTGGCAGAGCAGCGGCAGGAGCCGCCTCAGCCGGAGCTATCGCCTGCCATGGCTCAGCTTCGGGGGGAGCTGGAGGCCCTGATGCGAAGCCTGGAGGGGCCGGACCGAGCCCAGGCCGACATCGCCGTGGCCGTTGTCGACCTTCAGTCGGGGGAGGGCGTCTCCGTGGACGGGGGCGAGCTGCATCTGGCAGGCTGCACGATCAAGATATTCCCGGCTCTGAAGGCCCTCCACGACGTGCAGGAGGGCAACCTGGACTTCGACGGCTCGCTGGACTATCTGATCCAGCGGACGGTGAGGGTGAGCAACAACGCCGACTCGCGCCTGCTGCTCTACCTGGCGGGCCTGGCCGAGACGAACGCCTTCATGACGGAGGTCGTCGGCACCAAAGGGAGCATCATCACCCACGCCCCCGGCTACTACGGCGAGAACGCCG
>JAUYDU010000436.1 GCA_030691665.1 Chloroflexota bacterium | reverse complement strand
CTTTGCCCCGGTCAGTAGGATTGGGGCCTGTTCCCTTTTCCCCCCAAGGGCGCCTTGGTCATGGCCCCATCCATCGCTTGCCACTCCCAGTCCAGGCCGTGGCGGGCATCGTATTCAATCAACCCCTCCTGCCATAGCCGCTCAAACACTCCGGCGGCCCGACGCGTTCCATGACCTCCGCGACTCTCTGGGAAAACCCTGGCCGCTCGGTCACCTTGGGCCTGCCGATGCGCTTGCCGTGCTGGCGCGCCCTCTCCATCCCTGCTTTCACCAACTCCCGATGGAGGCACTGACACGACAGTATACCCGTGGTATGATGCTCGCAACCTAGGTTGTCAGCATGAACGCCGTTCCGACCTCAACCTGGAGGCCCGCTGTGACCACGAGACGCAGGTCTAGCAAGCGCGACGTAGAGCACTACGAGCACGCCGACAAGACCCGCCTGAACAACCCGCCCGTCGGCATGGTGACGCCGCAGACGGACCCGGACATGGGATAGGCAAAGAGGACCTACGCCTACGATCCCCATCTGGACCCGCAGCTTGTATGGGCGGGCAAGGCCGAGCACACGTCCTTTGAGGTACCCACAATCTCCCTCCACGTCCACGAGCGCATTGACCCACTCACCATCATTGAGGCCGTCCGCAAGCGCAACGGGCAAGCCACTGCGCAGCAGCTACCCCTCTTTGAAACCCAGAAAGAGAACCCGCCTCTACGCGAGGCCATTGACTTCTACAAGCACAAGCACGGCTGGTCTAACAGGATGGTACTGGGGGACTCGCTCCTGGTGATGAATTCATTGCTTGAAAAGGAAGGCATGGCCGGGCAGGTCCAGATGGTGTACCTAGACCCGCCCTACGGCATCAAGTACGGCTCCAACTTCCAGCCGTTTGTGAATCAGACGGGCCTACAGTCAACCGATAAGGATGAAGACCTGGCTACTGAACCAGAGACAATTAAGGCATTTAGGGATGCTTGGGAACTGGAAATACACTCTTATCTCACCTACATTAGAGTCTGTCCCATAAAGTCAGAATCCGTAATGACATGCTCGGCATCGAGCACACATGGACGCATGGCGACGAATCATCTGCTTGGCGGCTGCCAATACTACAGCTTTCGGCGAGCCGTCAACTCCATGGGACAAGCTCATTAGGGACAGGCTTCTTTTGTCTAAAGCACTTCTTGGAGAAGGCGGCAGTATTTTTGTTCAGATTTCTGATGAAAACGTACATAGGGTGCGGGCCGTACTCGATGAAGTTTTCGGGGCACACAATTTCGTTTCCCAAGTAAACATCAAAAAAGCCTCTGTGATGTTTTCAAAGAAGCTGCTTAATAATGCTTCCTATTATCTGTTGTGGTACGCCAAGGACAAAGACAAAACGAAATACAACCAGCTTTTCATAGCTAAAGACGAACAATGGTTCGCTGATAATGTTGGTTCACACCTGTGGATTGAAAACCCTGAAAACGGTGAATCTCGAAAAGTAACTCCCGAAGAAAGAGGAAATATCAAGGAGCTGTTACAAAATCTACCAAACTGCAAACTCTATGGAACTTGGAGTCTTAACGCACAAGGCACAGAAAAGCAAAAGGATTATACCTATAAGGGCATACCCTACTTTCCACCCAAAGGAACACAGTGGAAGACATCTTATCCAGAGGGTCTGGATAGATTGAGAGACATCAATCGCCTCCAAGTCGAGGGGAACAACCTAAGATTCAAAATATATTTTGAAGATTATCCCGTGATGCCGCAAAATAACCTTTGGGACAAAATTGGTGCTGCATCTAATAAAGTGTTTGTAGTCCAAACTCCAGAGGAAATCGTAAAACGTTGTGTGTTGATGACCTCTCAACCTGGAGAATTAGTCATAGATATAACGTGCGGCGGCGGGACCTCTGCTTACGTCTGCGAAGAATGGGGGCGACGGTGGATCACCTGTGACACGTCCCGCGTGTCCATCACCGTCGCCAAGCAGCGCCTCATGGCCGCTGGCTTTGACTACTACGAGCTGGCCCACCCGGAAGAGGGAGTCAGCAGCGGCTTCAAATACATGACCGTGCCCCATGTCACCGTGCGGTCCATCGCCAACAACCCTGAGATCAAGGCGGGAATGAAGCGCGACCAGATTGAAGCGGCCATCCGCAAATACGCTGACCAGGAGACCCTGTACGACCAGCCTGTACCGGACCGGAACCGTGCTCGGGTTAGCGGCCCGTTCACGGTTGAAGCCGTCCCCGCCCCCGTCGTCCGCCCACTGCACGAGATTCCAGAGCATGGCGGACCTGGAACGGTCCAGGCGGCGGACCAAGCGGTCGCCCGTTCCGGTGAGACGGCGCGCCAACGGGACTGGCGGGACGAGTTGCTCAAGACGGGCATCCGTGGCAAGGGGGGCCAGCGCATTCAGTTTTCCCGCGTAGAGCCGCTCCCCGGCACGCGCTGGCTCCACGCGGATGCTGAGACAAAGGTGGAAAAGCCGGAGCGCGTCGTAGTGTCCTTTGGCCCCGAACACGGGCCACTGGACCAACGCCAGGTGCCCCTCGCCTTGGAAGAGGCCCAGACTTTGGTGCCTCGTCCGAGGCTCGTCATCTTCGCCGCCTTTGAATTTGATCCGGAGGCCGCCAAGGACATTGACGAGACCAACTGGCCAGGCGTGACCTTGCTCAAAGCTAAGATGAACGCCGACCTGCTCACCG
This sequence comes from Chloroflexota bacterium, assembly GCA_030691665.1. GTDB lineage: Bacteria > Chloroflexota > Dehalococcoidia > SM23-28-2 > SM23-28-2 > JAUYDU01. The sequence continues at coordinate 1,437 of JAUYDU010000436.1, read as the reverse complement.
ACGACTTGAAGAAGAAGCGGGCCAGCAACGATAGCTTCTGGCTCGTTGGACAACCGGACGTGGAACTCCGTCACCTTACGTCGGGCCAGGACAAGGACAAGTGGCAAGTGGAAGTCCGGGGGTTTGACTACTTCAACACCCGCACGGGCGAGCTGGTGTCCGGCGGCACTGCCAACATCGCCATGTGGCTCCTGGACACCGACTACGACGGCCGCAGCCTGTACCCGCGCCAGGTCTTTTTCCCACTGGCCGACGACAAAGGCGGTTGGGCCAGGCTCGCCCGGACACTGAAGGCCGAGATTGACGAAGACGCGATTGAGCAATACCGGGGAACGGTGTCCCTGCCGTTTGAGATGGGTAGCCAGAAGCGCGTCGCCGTCAAGATCGTGGACGACCGAGGGATTGAAAGCCTCAAGGTGATCAGGGCGGAGTGATGGCACCTGCAACGATAGACCGGCTCATCATCAACGCTCCATACGGAGAGCCGTCGCAACATTGGCTGTACGAGCGCCAGACTCGCTCCTGGTCGCGTGTTCCCGGGCGTCGGCCCGCGGGCTATCTGGTAGCCTCGCCAGGCTCCAAGGCGTTTGATGACCCTGGCGTATTTCTCCCTATCCCCCTCGTGAACCAAATCCGGCCCAGGGTCAAGGCATGGCGCGACGCCGGATACCCAGGAGCTACAGGCGTCACCAAGCGCCTTCTGGAGCACTGGTACGACCTTGCGGAGCGCCGCGACCGCAGGTTCTTCTTCTGCCAACTGGAAGCCATTGAGACCCTCATCTGGCTTGCGGAGTCGCCACCGGCGGACCGCGTCGGCATTGACATCCCAGGCGATGGGGGTGCGTTCCAGCGTCTGTGCTCCAAGATGGCGACCGGCACCGGCAAGACCGTCGTCATGACGATGCTCATTGCCTGGCAGGCGCTCAACAAAGTCACCTACCCCCAGGACACTCGTTTTTCCAAGAACATCCTGGTTATAGCCCCAGGCTTGACCATCTGGAGCCGCCTCCAAGTGCTCGTCCCAAGCAATACCAGCAACTACTACGACGAGTTCAACATCGTGCCGCCAGGCCTGGGCGACGCTCTGCGCCAGGCCAAGGTGCGCGTTCGCAACTGGCACAAACTCAATTGGGAATCGTCGGAACAGCTCGCCAAGAAGAAGAGCGTGGACAAGCGAGGCCCCAAGAGCGACGAAGCCTACGTGCGCGACGTGCTTGGTAAGATGGCCAGCGCCCGGAACCTCTTGGTCATCAACGACGAAGCCCACCACGCCTGGCGAGTGGCCGCAGGCTCAAAGCTCAGGGGCGTCAGCAAAGACGACGCCGATCAAGCGGCGAAGTGGATAGGCGGCCTGGACCGCATCCACCGGGCGCGGGGCGTTCTGCGCTGTTACGACTTCTCCGCCACGCCCTTCATACCAACCGGCGGAGCTAGCTC
>JAUYDU010000435.1 GCA_030691665.1 Chloroflexota bacterium | reverse complement strand
TTGAAGCAGAGGGTTTGGGGGTCGAGCGATATCTGAAACGGGTCGGGAGGCGGCCCGTCCCGAAGCTGGGCCTCCAGGAGGCGGGCAAGCGGGGCGGGCTCTAGGCTGGGGTCGGCCTCGCTAAGCTCTCGCACCACGATGATGCCGTCAACAGCCCCGAAGATGGCCGAGGAGCCGCGCACGGTGTCCCCGACTGGCCCCGGTGACTTGCGGCGGTGATGCACGATCAGAAAGGCGCACTCGTGGCGGCGGGCCAGATCGCGCAGGGGCGAGATGGCGTCGGCCATAGCGCGGGCGTCGTTCTCGTCGCCATGATGCAACTCGATCAGTGGGTCTATTACCACCAGGACGGGCTTGAGCTTCGTGACTTCGTTACTCAGAGCCTCGACAGCTTCGGGACGGTCCAGGTGAAGCCCACCGCAGCGCACATAGACCTCCCCACTACCGAGCGCTCCCGCCATCGCCCGCAGGCGCTTGCGAACCAGCGAGGGACGATCCTCCAGGGCACAGATAAGTACCGGGCCGGGGGACGTACTGAACTCACCGAGCCATCTCGCGCCTACAGATACGCTCAGCCCAGCATTCAGGCCGAGCAGTGACTTGCCCAGCTTGGGCTTGCCAGCGAGCAAGACCACCGCCCCAGTCGGCACCAGGCCCTCGATGATACAGGGGGGCTCCTGCTCCTCCTGGCCCAGGAAGTCCGCCAAGGGGGTGAACTGTAGAGGCATCGGCGCGGCTGGCCCGCCGTAGCGCCCCCAGACGCTCGCAGCGACTTCCCCAACCTCGGTCTCAGGGAGCGGCGGGACGCAGTGGGTAGCGTTCACCGCTTGCAAGACGGCCAGCCCGTCCTCCAGGGGCAGGGCCTTCCTGAGCCTGCCTGCGAGCGAGGTCAGGTTAACATTGCGGCTGCCCTCGCTTGCGCGCTGGGTCACTACCTCCCGCCAGGGCTGGGTGGCCCGCTGCCCGTTGGGGTTCCAGGTGATGCCGAGATAGGCAAGGCGCTCCTGGAGCCACCCCCCGAAGTCGGGGATGGTGAGGATTTGCGTCACGTCGTTCGCGAACTCGTAGGACTTGCCGCTCGGATGGATAGACGGCGGGGCCACCACGTAGCTGCCTTCGGCCTTCACATCTAGGCCGAACTCCTCCACGCGGAACGTCCGGACGGGCTCGAGGGTTTGGAGCCAGATATGGCCGCCCCTGGCCGTCCCGACGAGCACCGTTTCCCCCTCCAGGTTGGGGCTGGCGTCAAGGAAATTGCGAAGATTGAGCTGATTGTCAAAGTCCAGAACTACCAGATTACCGGACACCGGGCCGCATACCACGCCGATGTTGCTCTCGGAACCGTCGGCCCACCAGTGGGCCAGTTCGCCTTGCATAGGAAGACGGCGCTGGTACTCCGTCCAGGGCACGGTAGCGACCTTGTCGCGAGGGCGAAGCGGAATGACAGACAGGCCGGCCTTCAGATAGTAGCGGGCGAATGACAGGACGGCGTTCACGGTTCCCCATCCTGTGGATACCACCGCCGCAAGGCGAGTTCCAGGCCAAAGGCTCGCGGGCCGCCGGGGTGCTCTTCAGCCCTCTTTCGACCCCCCAGGCGACCGGCCTTGACGGCCTGCCTGCTCTTGCCCGTCAGGGGGTCGCGCTGGCGGTGGTGGTGCGCCAGCATCCCCAGGCGGCGGCGCAAGTTGGCTGCATGGCGACGGCGTTCGGCGGCGGGGGCGCTCACTGAGCAACCCCGTTGGGAGCCGCTCCGCTCCGGCGCGGCGGATCAAGCAGCCCATCGGCGAGCAGCCGCTCCACGTCGGCCCGACTGATGCGGCGATGGCCGGAGGGCAGCCGGACAACCCGCACCCATCTGCTGGCGATGGCCCGGTTCAGTTGATGATAGGACAAGCCCAAGATGCGAGCGGCCTCGTCCGGAGCGAGCCAGCTATCGGAACTTAGGGCGTATCTCATATCCAGACCGTAGCATGGCTACGCTCGGGGGGCTTTACAAATTGGGAGACAGGCAGAACGTGCTAGAGGCCAGAAACAGATAGCGGAGAGGCTAGGGGTTCAACAAAATATGGCCTATCGCCCAGGGCGGAGGACTATTCCATATCGGGCGGCTTCGCGAGAGGCTCTGACATTCACGTCGGCGGCGGTGAGAGGGAATCCGGCACCTGTCGTGGTGGACGTGGCATCGGCAATCTGCTGCCAGGACCAGCCAGCCTGCCACCGGGCGATCCAGATGAAGACCTCCTCTTTCTTCACTCGGCGTGGCCTGCCTGGCCCTCTCCGGTCGATATTGCGGAGTTCGACAACGGTACCAAAGGGACCTCTGTAACTTGTGGGAGGAGGAGCTGGCAGAGGCTCGTTTCGAAGGAGCGCGTGCAGGCAACAAGCGAAGAAGTTCGCTTCAACGAAGTACGGTATCACTCCATACGCCTTGACTAGCGCCATAAGCCCATCGAGGTAGAGGTCGGGCCGTTCCTTGCGAAGGTCTTTAGGCACGGCCTGCAATTCTCGACGGCGGCGGCGCCCCCGTAGCTCGAGTGCGTTTCTGAACGCCCATAGATCGCGAGATGGCCACCTCAGCAACTTCTTGTGTGTCGTTGCCAGCGCAAGGGCGCGCTGCTGAAAGTCTTCGGAACAGTTCATTAGCTCTTTCAGGAATGCGCGGGCGTCGGCGTCGCTAACCCCCTCGGTAATGGGCTCCCCCTCGGTCTCGGCGATTTCCGTAAGCACCCCCAGTAGCGCCTCTCTCGCGTCGGCCGGCAGTTTGGACAATGCTTCCAGGAGGCCATCAAGAAGCAATACGACGGCTTCGTGCTCTCGACCATCGATAGCTCGCTCCAGGCCCTGGAAAAGCATCTCGGCGGCTTCCCCGCGATGCCCATCATCGAGAGCTTCCCTGAACTGCCCCATCGCGCCTTCTGGTTAGGCCCGCTTCGTTTGAAGCTGGTCGCCGGGGCTGAATCGCCGATGGGCGGCCAGTGCCCGCGTTCCCTCGGTGGCGCGGGTGTATCTGCGCAACATCTGGGGGCTATCCCAACCGGCCAGCCTTGCCAGGTCTTCCGGCCCCCCGCCAGCGTCCAGCCAGGCAATGGCGAACGCCCGCCTGAACGCATGGCAGCCTCGGAAGAGAACGCCCGCAGCCTTGAACCGCCGCCCTAAAGCCATCTTGACGCCGTTGAACGTCATCTGGCCGCCGTGCTGGTCGGAGAATACCCATCGTGAGGCCACCTTGCGGCGGCGGTGGTAGCGCTCAATGGCGGTCGCCGAGGCGTAGCCGATGCCAACCTGCCTCTGCTTCCCCGCCTTGCCGTGCACGAGGATGGATAGGTTGTGCAGGTCAAGGTCTTCCATCCTCATATCGCATAGCTCCCGTGCCCTTACCCCGGTATCAAACAGGAAGAGGATCACGGCCCGATCACGCAGCGCCCCCCAGTCGCGGTTGCGGACGCCGACGGAGTCCAGCACCCGTTGCACCTCTTCGGGCGAGTAGTGAGGAAGAATTTCGTCAGCGACGCGGGGGGCTGGTATGCGGGTGATGGGGTTATCGGGCCGCTCCCCTTCCGCGACCAGCCACTTGTAGAATTGCTGGATGGCGCGATACCAGACGCTAACACTGGTGGGCTTTAGGCCACGCTTATAGAGAGACAGGAAGTATTCCCTCAAGTGTTCGGTAGTGAGTGCCGCCAGTGGGGGCATACCCCTGGCCTGGGTGAAACGGCGCAGGTAGTCCAGGGCCTGGCGGTAGGCCCGCTCCGTCGTCCCTCGCCGCCCGGCAGCCCTCAGATGCAGGAGCCAACCGTTGGCCGCCGCATCGTCAGACAGGGCCGAAACTGCACAATTAGCTGCATCGAGATGCAAACTGGTCTGGCCTTTTGTCACGTTCCACCTCCTGCGTTTGATGATTTCATATTAGAGGTGGAACGGCTAATTGTCAAGTGGTGCCCCTGGCAGGACTCGAACCTGCAACCCGCTGCTTAGAAGGCAGCCGCTCTGTCCGCTTGAGCTACAGGGGCCCTAGCCAATGTAGCAGCGCCGCTTTGGGCGCGTCAACGGGGGATCCGCCTGGGCGGACTACGCTCCCCGGTAGACCGTGCGCACCTTGTGCAGGGGGAGCACGCCCCCGCCCGCCCGGCTCACGTCCTCGATCTCCAGGCCATCGAGGTCGGCGGAGGTGGTGACGTGCCTCTGCACCAGGCGGCCCAGGGGCTGGGCTCCTACCAACGCCAGAACAGCCGCCGTGAGGACGTTGGGCAGGCGCTCGAATCGCCCTCGGTTGCCGATGGCCAGCACCGAGGCCAGACCGGCCAGGATGCCCGCCACAGCGAGGTTGGTGCCGCAAAGAGGCGATACGGCCAGTTGCCACTCGCCTCGCTTCAGGCGAGCCAGGCCCTCGACGGCCGACTCGCGCACCTTGTCCGTGGGAATATCGCCGTAGAGATAGAAGCCACCCGGCGAGGCCCGCCCCACCATGCGCGTGGGTTGGCCCACCTTGCCCATGAGATTGGCTATGGTGGCATGCTCCAAGGCATGGTTGCGGCGAACGGCGGCGATCGTCTTGGCCAGCATCAGGACCTCCGTCTCTTCAGTATAGCATGGGCCCGCAGGGCAGGCGGGCCGCCTGGCCTGCGGGCAGTGCCTGACCCAGAGTTGGTGGATTGCTTCTCCACCCCCGCCTTCAGACTGGGGTCGTGTGTGAACCTGGGAGGCGAGAACCCACCGATTATTAACGAGTCACTGCCGGTAGGCAAGCTCTAGCTCTTGATGACGCCCGGCACGAAGGACTGGGTGAGGCTGCTGACAGTGACGGTGATGGTCTTGGGGCCGCCCGCGGCGTAGGGCGCCTCCAGAGTTATCGTGCCCACATATCTGCCCCTGGGCAGGCCCGCCATGTTCGCCTGAATGGTCAGGGGAGAGGTAACGCGACCCAGGTCGGTGCCCAAGGCCAGCCCCTGTGCTGCCGATAGCTGGAGCCAGGAGGCCGATGAGGTGGCCGTCCAGACCAGGATGCCGGTGCCCGAGTTGGAGATCGTGGCCACTTGAGGTTGGCTCAGACCCTCGGGGCGACCACCCAGTTCGATGTTGGTGGTGCTCACCTCCAGCTTGGGCGAGCCCACTACTTTCGAGCGATCCCCACCCGTCGGTGTCGAGTCGGCGTGGGCGCCGGCCGGCCGGGGGATGTCCATCATGTCATAGCAGTGGTCGAGGGTGTCGCAGACGAAGTTCTCCAGCTTGAGGGCCTCGGCGAACTCCACAGACGACAAATCGGGCAAGGCTACCTCCTGCGGCTGCCACAAGGGGGCGCCGTCCGGCTGGGGGGGATGAGCCATGCAGCCGAAAACGAGCTCCTGATAGGGGTACTGGGAGCGATCGTGGCTGAAGCCGTCGTCGAAGGGGCCGCAGCTATAAGAGGGGCGCGGCCAGGCGGGAAAGCGGGGGTTGAGGGGGTGGTTCTGGAAGGCGAAACCGTTGTAGCTCCAGACGGCGTAGTACCAGTCCTCGATGGCCTGGGGATTACGGTCGCCGACGATGGGGCGGAATTCGGGGGCCAGGTTCCACTTATCGGCCAGGATGCGCGTGCCGCGGGCGATGTTATAGGCGTAGTGGGATGCCGCCATGAGCTGCTCGGGGGTAGGCTGGCCGGTGGTGTTCTGCATGCCAGTCGTCACCTGCATGATGCCGTAACCGCAATCGTGGGAGATGAGGGCCGGCCCGATGTCGCCGTAGGCGACGGAGAACGCCGCCTGCGCCCAGCCGCTCTCGATCCAGCCGATGGCCTTGAGGATGCTGGGGGGAATATAGGGCTCGACGAGGCCGGGACCGATGGGAGGGAAGGGGGTGGGGCTGGGGGTAGGAGAGGGGGTAGCTGTACGAGTGGGAGTGCCGGTGTGAGTAGGC
>JAUYDU010000328.1 GCA_030691665.1 Chloroflexota bacterium | reverse complement strand
CCGCCCGGCAGGCCCCTTCGCCGGGCTCAGGGCAGGCGCTGCCGGTCGCTCAACAAGAGATCGAGGCCGTCGAGGAGCAGGTGGAGAAGCTACGACAGAAGCGCAAGCGACGCAAGCCAGGCCCCCTGCCGCCCATCGCCGCCGGCGACCACGTCTGGCTGCGCGATTTGGCCCAGCCAGCCGAGGCCCTGGGCCCGCCCGACGAGCAGGGCGAGCTGGAGGTGCGCCTGGGCTCCTTCCACGCCAAGATCAGGGTCAGCGAGATCGAGCAGGTGGAGAAGGCCCCGACCTCGGTCGGGGCGGCCGTGCCGTCGTCGTGGCCAGTGGTCTCGCCGCCGCCGCCGGAGCTGGATGTGCGCGGCCTATCGGTGGGCGAGGCCCTACCCCTCATCGACCAGCACCTGGACGCCGCCTTCCGGGCCGGCCTGCCCCAGGTGCGCATCGTTCACGGCAAGGGCACCGGCACCCTGCGCCGCGCCATCCGCGATGCGCTATCGGGCCACCCCCTGGTAAAATCGCTGGCGACGCCCCCACCCAAGGAGGGCGGCGAGGGCGTGACGGTGGTGGAGATAGCGGGGTAGAGGACAGACCGTGGCTTTGAGACGGCTCCGGACAGTGCTTTCGCCCGCCAGCTTCCTTCGGGCTAGCCTCTCTGTGGCCAACGCCCTACGCTCTTGGGCTAGGGTTCGCCCAAGGATTTGGCAACCGCTCGTCGCCCTCAGCGTGGTAGTAGGGCTGTACGCCGGCGTGGTCACGCTCGGCATCTTGCCCAGCCCGTTCGGCGACCAGGCCGTTTCGCGCCAAGCCATTCGCCAGGAAATGAGCTCCGTCGTCCAGGAGCAGCTGGCCGACTACCTGGCCGACCTGCCGTCCACCCAGAACGAGACGCTCAGGGCGGCCTACGAGGAGGGCCGACGCCTCCAGCTTGAGGGCTATGCGGCCCAGGACGCGGAAAAGCACCTGGAGGCCATAGACCGCTTCAGCCGCGCCCTCCGCCTGGCGGAGACCGATGAACAGCGGGCAGCCCTGTACGTGCTGCGCGGAAATAGCTATGTGCAGCTAGGCGAATTCGACGCCGCCGAGGACGATTATGTGGCAGCCCTGGACGTAGCCCTCAACTTTGAATCTGAGACCGAACGTGATGCGGCGCGTGCGGCCGCGCTGAACAACCTGGGCGTCGTCTACAAAGACCGGGGCGAGCTGGACAAGGCCGAGGAGCACCTCAAGAGGGCCCTCGACATCCAACAGCGCATGGGCAACCGCCTCGGTCAGGCCGCCGCCCTCGGCAACCTGGGCCTCGTCTACGCCGACAGGGGAGAGCTGGACAGGGCCGAGGAGCACTACAACACGGCCCTGGCCATCGACGAGGAGATCGGCTACCGCCTCGGCCAGGCCCACAACCTCGGCAACCTGGGCAACATCTACCGTCGGCGCGGCGATCTGGACAGGGCCGAGGAGTACCACAAAAAAGCCATTGCCATCGACGAGGAGATCGGCAACCGCCTCGGCCAGGCCCAGGAGCTCGGCAACCTCGGCCTCGTCTACCGCCACAGGGGGGAACTGGACAAGGCCGAGGATCACCACGAGAAGGCCCTCGCCATCGACCAAGAGATCGGCTACCGCCTCGGCCAGGCCAACCAACTCGGCAACCTGGGCAACGTCTACGCCGACCGCGGCGAGCTGGACAGGGCCGAGGAGTACTACAGGAAGGCCCTGGCCATCGATGAGGAGATCGGCAACCGCCTCGGCCAGGCCAACCAGCTCGGCAACCTGGGCCTGCTGCACGCGCAGAGGGGCAACGGCCGAGAGGCGCTCCGCTACCTTCGCGATGCGCGGCGCGTCTTTGCAGAAGTGGGAGCGTCAGCGGACGTCAAGAAGACTGACGACCTCATCGAGACGCTTGAAGAGCGTCTGGCCGAGCGATGATCACGGTCCTCGCCGGCGGCACCGGAGCGGCCCGCTTCCTCCAGGGCCTCGCGCAGGTCGTGCCCCAGCGCCAGGTGACTGTCGTCTCCAACACCGGCGACGACGTGGAGATGTTCGGCCTCCACGTCTCGCCCGACATCGACATCGTCATCTATCACCTGGCGAGCGAATTATCTCCAGACCGCCCCGTAAACGGGGCGGCATCCATGCCCCCGCCTTTTGGCGGGGGTGGCGAGCCATTTTTGAAACTGCCTCTGGCCAACGAAGACCCCGGCTGGGGCATCGGCGGCGACACCTTCCACACCCTGGAGGCCCTCGGCCGCTTCGGCCACCCCACCTGGTTCCACCTCGGCGACCGCGACCTGGCCACCAGCATCCATCGCACGTTCCTCCTCCGCCTGAGGCGGACCCTCTCCCAGGCCACGGCCGAGATCGCCCGCGCCTTCGGCCTGGAGGCCACCATCCTGCCCATGACCGACGGCCACTTCCGCACTAAGGTCGCCACGGACGCCGGCATCCTCCCCTTCCAGGACTACCTGGTGAAGCGCCAGGCCCAGGACCGGGTGCGGGGCGTACGCTACGCCGGCGTGCGCCGGGCCAAGCCCGCCCCCGGCGTCATCGAGGCCATCATGGACGCCGAGGCCATCGTCATCGCCCCCAGCAATCCCATCGTCAGCATCGGGCCGATCCTGGCCGTGCCCGGCGTTCGGGCCGCCCTCCACCGCACCAAGGCGCCGGTGGCCGCCGTCAGCCCCATCGTCGGCGGCAAGGCCCTCAAGGGGCCGGCCGACAGGATGCTGGCCGACATGCGCATGGAGGTGAGCGCCTGGCAGGTGGGCCAGCTCTACCAGGATTTCCTGAACGTGCTGGTCATCGACCAGGCCGATGCGGAACTGGCCCCCAGGATCCGCGAGCTGGACTTGGAAGTAGTGGTCACGGACACGATAATGAAGGGGATGGAGAAGAAGGCGGCCCTGGCCCGCACCGTGCTGGCCGCCCTCAAACCCACGTAGGGCAGGGCCCTAGCCCTGCCTTTGCGTCTCCCGTCGCCGTCGGCGACCTGTCGAAGGATGAGCGGAGGGAGGGCTTATGGTTCGACGGGCTCACCATGAGCGGCTCAAGCGGATGGGGCCAATGATCGCTGCCCTGGTTCCAGCGAAGCGCCTGTCTCAGGCCAAGGGCCGCCTGGCCGCCGTTCTCTCCGATGAGGAGCGGCGACGCCTGGCCCTGGCTATGCTAGCGGACGTCCTGGCACCGCTGCTGGCTGTCCCCCGCATTCAGACTACCGCCGTCGTCAGCAGCGACCCCCAGGTCCTCGCCCTGGCCAGGAGCCTGGGCGCCGAGGCCATCGTCGAGCCGCCTCCGGCCCGAGACGTCAACGCCGCCCTCACCTTTGCTGCCCGAGCCCTGGCCCGCTGGGGCATCGAGGCGCTGCTGGTCGTGCCGATGGATGTGCCCCTGCTGGCCGCCGCTGACGTGGAGGCCATCCTGGACGCCCTTCCCTTCGGGCGGGGGGTCGTCCTCTGCCCCTCGCGGGCCGGCGGCACCAGCGCCCTGGCCCTCCGTCCGCCCGACGCCGTCCCCTTCCGATTCGGGCCGGAGAGCTTCGCGGCCCATTGCTACGAGGCCGCCCTTCGGGGTCTCTCCCCCACTGTCCTCCGCATCGAATCTCTCATGTTGGACATCGACTCCCCAGCCGACCTGGCCAACCTGCTCGCCAGCCCCTGCCCTGAGCTTGCCGAACGGGCCCACGACACCCGCAGCCATCGCGCCCTGCGCGACATGGGCATACCCGAGCGGCTGGGCCTGCCCTCGAGCGAAGCGAAGGGCCTTCCGCCTCCGGCCCGGGCCGCGCGCGACCGCCTGTAGGAGACACGTGTTGTTGCTAGACGAGGCGATAAGCGGCCGCCGCTCCATCCGCCGCTTCGCTCGGCGCACTGTCCCGCCGGCCCTGGTGCGGGAGGTGGTAGCTGCCGCCTGTCTGGCCCCGGCGC
>JAUYDU010000260.1 GCA_030691665.1 Chloroflexota bacterium | reverse complement strand
AACCCCCAGGGGGCATCGAGGTCCGGCCAGGTGTTGCGGCTGAAGTTCATGCCGTAGATGCCCGAAACCAGGGTCAGGGGCAGGAAGATGGCAGCGGCGGCAGTGAGCACCTTCATGATCTCGTTCATGCGGTTGGACACCACCGATAGGTAGGTGTTCAGCGCCCCGTCGGCCAGGTCGCGCAGGGCCTCCACCAGATACTCCGTGCTCATCAGGTGGTCGTACACGTCGCGGAAGTAGACGTGGCTCTCCTCCCGCACCAGGGCCGGGAACTCACCCCGCGACAGCCGGTTGGCGATCTCTCGCTGGGGGGCGGTAGCGCGGCGCAGGCGGAGGGTGTTGCGCTTCAGCAGGAGGATCGCCTGAAGAGTGCGGCTGTCTGGCTTGCTCAGCACCGCCTCCTCCAGGCGGTCGAGGGCGTCATCCATATCGTCCACCACCGGCAGCAGGTCGTCCACCAGGCCGTCGATCAGGGTGTGGAGGAGAAAGTCGGCGCCGCGGCTCAGAGGGCGATCGTCCTGCTGGCAGCGCTCGCGCAGGCGGTCGACGGCGGCCAGGGGAGCCAGGTGGGAGCTCACCACGAAGTTGGAGCCGAGGTAGAGGTCCAGCTCCACGGGCTCCAGCTCCTGATCCAGGCGAAACTCCTCGATCGCCTGCACCACCACGAACAGGTACTGCCCATAGTCGTCGATCTTGGCCGGGTCGATGCGGGGGCTCAGGCAGTCCTCGATGGTCAGGTGGTGGAAGTGGAAAACGTCGCTGAGGATGCGCGCCTCCTCCTCCGAGGGAGCCTGGAGGTCCAGCCAGAGCAGCCCCTGGGCGTCGGCCAGGGCCTGGCGAACGGCCTCCGCGTCGGCGATGGGCGTCATCGCGCCGGTGGCCTGGCGATAGTAGCCGCTGAGCATGGTCTGTTCCCTCCGCGTGTGGTCATTCTACAGCGGTGGGCCGCCTCTCGGCCACTGGATGTTGGGGCGGCTCCCGGCCATAATTGAGGCGGATGCCGCAGCCTTATCGTCATGCAGTGAATAAACCACCCCTGCGGATTGAAATCCGCAGCTTGGATCGAAGCTGCGGGTTTTAACCCGCAGGGAGGAATCAAATTGTTATCGACCTTAGGGTGCGGTGCTATTGCCTAGCCATGGCTCGCATCCTCGTCGGCACCTGCTCCTGGACCGACCGCACGCTCATCGAGTGCGGCCTCTTCTACCCACCCGAGGCGAAGACGCCTGAGGACAGGCTGCGCTTCTACGCCCAGAGCTTCCCCATCGTCGAGGTGGACAGCACCTACTACGGCCTCCCCTCGGAGCGCAACGCCGGGCTGTGGGTGGAACGCACGCCCGAGGGCTTCACCTTCGACCTGAAGGCCTTCGCCCTGTTCACCCATCACCCGACGCGGGTGGACTCCCTACCGAAGGACGTCCGCGAGGCCCTGGACGCCAAGGCTTGCCCTGAGCGCAGTCGAAGGGCGCGGCAGAAGGCCAACGTCTACTATGGCGACCTGTCGCCGGAGGTGCGGGACGAGATGTGGCAGCGCTTCGCCTCGGCCCTCCTGCCCCTGGACAGCGCCGGCAAGCTGGGGGTGGTGCTGTTCCAGTTCCCGCCCTGGTTCATGCCCGGCGCCGACAGCAAGGACTACATCCTGGAGGTGAAACAGGAGCGGCTGCCCCAGTACACCATCGCCGTGGAGTTCCGCAACAACCTCTGGCTCTCGGAGAAGAACCGCCACCACACCCTGCGCTTCCTCTCGGAGAATCGCCTCCCCTTCGTCTGTGTGGACGAGCCCCAGGGCTTCCGGTCCAGCGTGCCTCCTGTGGCCGAGGTCACGGCGCCGGACAGCCTGGTGCGCTTTCACGGCCGCAACCGCGAGAACTGGGAGCGCAAGGGGATCACCGCCAGCGAGCGCTTCCGCTACCTGTACTCGGAGGATGAGCTTCAGGAGTGGGTGTCGCCCATCCAGCGCCTGGCGGAGGAGGCGGAGCGGGTGCACGTGCTGATGAACAACTGCTATCAGGACTGGGCGGTGCGCAACGCCCGCCAGATGGCCAACCTGCTGGGCGCGGCCACTCCACCGTCGCCTCATCAGCCAGAGGCTGATCCGCCTCAGGCGGAGGCGAAGCTGCTGTAGCGGTATGAGCAGCTTGCCAGCTCCCGCGCCTGCGATATAGGATGGGGGCACGAATGCGCCCCGTGCGTAGGCAGCGCTCACTTGGAGAATGCCAGTGGCGGATGTTAGCCTGTCGAATCTCGTGGCCGGGCTCGTTGGAGGGGCGACGGGTTCGGTTTTGACCTTTGTGGGAGGACTCTACTTACAAACGCGTGCCGAGCGGCGGCTCCGGCGCGCTCGTCTATTGGCACTCGAAACAGAACTTCGTTGGAACCGCATGAATGTTGAGAGCGTTGCTAAAAACGAGTTCATTGGCCAGGATCTCACTGACCACTGCTGGAGAGACAACTACGTCGCCTTGGCGGCCGATTTGGCAGCGCGCACCTATTCAGACCTTCGGCTGCTCTACCATGTCTTCCGCAGCGCAGCAGAGTGTTACGACCGTGTCAGGCATGCAGAGGCGAGCAAGGAAGACCGCGAGTTCCTGGTGTGGTGGTCTGAGCAGGCGTTACGGTCGCAGGCTTTGGTGACAGAGGAGCTTCATGTCACGTGGAAGCTTCGGCATTTGGTGGCGAGGCTGGCTCAGATGATCGGGAGCCTGATCCCTGACAAGCAGGGGGAGAAGCCGCTGCCAGGAGGAGACGGACCGTGAGAGGCAGGTATGGCGTCCTTCCCATCATTCTTGTGATCTCTGCGTTCGGCGTCCTGGCAGGCTGTGAAGAGGAAACGAAAACAGTCCCTCAAACAGTCCAGTCTCACCAGCAGCCCTTTACGGAGGCGGACGCGATCGAGCGAGTGCACGTGTGGCTCTGGGCAGTATGCAGTGATTTCCCTCAAGACGAATACCTCCACAGTTGGCAAGCAACCGATCTTGGCGAGCGTCGTTGGTCCGTGACATCTATCTGGAGTCCTATTGGAGCAGAGCACTACCATTTGGAGTGGCGAGTCTACTTTGACAAAGGGGAAGGGTGGCGTGCAAAGCCAGCAGATCAAGATACGGCCATTTTCGAAGACAGCGTCGTCCGCAACCGTTGTCGTTCGGGCTGGCCTTAGCCGGGCCCACGCCTCCCCCCTGGCGGCCAACGCGGTCGTGTCGGCTGTGGGGGGGGCAGCGCCCGCGCATGCCGCGCGATTGACGCTGCGCCTTGACGCTTCCGACACTTTCTGGCATGATGCACGCGCTGGCCTGGCCAAAGGCGTGACGGTTGAACTCTGGCCCTCCGAAAATGAGCGAACTCTGGTTTTGGTTGCCCATCGTCATCATATTTGGTCTGCCGACGGCGCTCTTTGTTATCTCCGCTGTGCTCAATATCTTGGGTTGGAGCATAGCAGGGGTTGTGGGGACTATTGGTCACCTCTTCGGATGGAGGAGGAAATCGCCCGCCAGTATTCTTCGCGTTGATAACCACAGCGGCTGGGCGATTGGGCAGCCGCTGTGGGAAGTCAAGAGCATGACATGCCAGCCCTTAGAGAATCGGATTTGGTTAGCGATAGAGATAAAGGCGCCGATGACGACCGGCCGGGAGACATTTGTCGAGTCCTATTTGGGGCCGGGCGAAATTTGGGCATTCCTGAAGCTGATATCGGGCGTCGTACTCCAGGCGGAAGTGTATCTGCCCGCACCGTGGCGACCATGACGTGCCATGAGCGCACGTATGCCTTCCATACAGGGTCTCCGCGATAGGCGGCTCACGGCGCTCAAGGTGCGCTGCGTGCCTCCAGCGATGGCTTCGGATTTGACACTACCTGGCGACTTCTACTAGGTCACCCGCCTGGGTCGCGTTCCCAGCCAGAATGGTTCTGAATTGAGCCCGTTTCTCCATCCATGCCAATACTGACTCCCGGACGAAGTCGTGCGGTTCCACCCATTCATCTTCAGGGACGCCCGGGCGCGTCGTACGCCAGGAGGCGGTGGCTGGGGTAGGCGGCGTCGATCCTTGTCCAGCATCAGGCTCCGCTGGCTCCTCTAAGCGGATCCCGATCGTCGTGCGACTGGGTGCTATAATGGCCGTCGGAGGGGTGACCGAGAGGCTGATGGTGCCGCTCTCGAAAAGCGGTGTGGGCTTGCGCTCACCGTGGGTTCGAATCCCACCCCCTCCGCCAGGCGGAGAGAACCTAGAACCAAGAACCTAGAACCGGTTCTGAGTTCTGGGTTCTAGGTTCTGCCGCAGCCCGGAGGGGTGCTGGAGTGGCCGATCAGGCACGCCTGGAGAGCGTGTGTTCCGTAAGGGACCGTGGGTTCGAATCCCACCCCCTCCGCCACTCGGGGAGGAACAAGGAACAAGGAACAAGGAACATGGAACAAGGAACATGACCCCCGGCCTCTTGTTCCTTGCTGCGTGCTAGCTGCCCGCCTTCTTGGCCAGCTCTTCCCGACGCGCCCGCAGCTCTTGTTCCGCCTCCGTCTGCGCCTCCCGGCCCGCCCGAATCGCTTCCTCCACCCGCTGGCGCAGCGTCTCCCAGCCAGAGCGCATCCGCTGCATCGCCTCCTGTGCCTGGGTAGGGGTTTCCTCGCCGCCGCCCTCGCGCCAGGCCTCGCCCAGGCGCTCGCGAATCTGGCGGCCGCTGGTGGGGGCCAGGCAGATGGCCAGGCAGAGCCCGGCCATCACGCCCAAGATGAAGCCGAGAAGGAACCTGATCATCGCTTCTTCCCCTTCTGGGAGCCCTTGTCGCCCCCTCTCTGCGTCAGCCCGCCCAGCACCCCCACTCCTCGCCTGACACCGGCATAGAAGCCGTAGGCGCGGATGATCGGCGATACCGCCGTATCGGAGATGAAGGTGACGGTGCCCCGCACATTGTCCACCATCGGCGTGACCCCTTCTCGGAGCAGCCTGCGGGCCGCCTGAAGGGCGGCGGTGGCGCTCAGGCCGACGACCACAGTCACAATGACGGCTACCAGGAAGAGGAGGGTGCCGGCGATGGTGAAAGCGATGATGGTGACGTCTCGAAAGTCCTGCAAGGTATCGATACCCATAGATGCGACCTCCTGGGCTGTGGGCCTGCCTGTCGGCAGGCGGGCCTGTGCCGTCAAGTCTGGGCTGGCGGCCTATTATAACACGGGCCGACAGGGGAACCGAAAGGGGGCTGGCGGGGGCGGCTGGTTCGCTGCTGGTGGGGATCTAAATCGACACTGCGGGATAATGGGCATCGACTATTGAAATTGCCACAGATTGACGCAGATAAAACACAGATTTGTAGGCCAGTCGAACCTGTTGCGAGCAATCTGTGCCAATCTGCGTCCATCTGCGGCTGACGATTTGTTTTGTTGATGGCCATCAGGCGGGGGTCGAGAATTAACCCACGGACGGCGATGCGTCAACTGTTGCGGCCGCTTCCGGCGATGATGCCGCCGCCCACGACCCGCTCGCCCTGGTAGAAGACCACCGCCTGGCCGGGGGTGACCGCCCGCTGGGGGCAGGCGAACCGAACCTCGGCGTGGCCATCGTCCACCGTGAGCAGGGCCGGCGCTGCCTGGCTGCGATAGCGGATCTTGGCCTCCACCCGCGTCGGCTGCGGCGGCGCCTGGCCGGAGACGAAGGAGAGCTTCTCCGCGCACAGGACATCGCTCAGCAGATCGTCCTCCCCGCCCACGGTGACGGTGTTGGCCATCGGGTTCAGGCCGAGCACGTACAGGGGCTGGCGGCCGCCGCGAGCGGGCAGGCCCCGCCGCTGGCCGATAGTGTAGCCGCCGATGCCCCGGTGGCGGCCGAGCGACCGTCCCTCGCTGTCCACGATATCGCCCGGATGCTGGGGCGAGCGCTCGGCCAGGAAGGAGCGGTAGTCGCCCCGGGGGATGAAGCAGATCTCGGCGCTGTCGGGCTTGGCGGCCACCGGCAGGCCCATCTCGGCGGCCAGCCGGCGAACCTCTGTCTTGGTGTACTCGCCCACTGGGAACAGCAGACGGGAAAGCTCCTCCTGCCCCAGCATGTACAGCACGTAGGACTGGTCCTTGGCCTCGTCCCTGGCCCGCCGGAGCTCGTAGCCGTGCCTGGCCGCCGCACTGGCGGGGCCGTTCCTGGCAATGCGAGCGTAGTGGCCAGTGGCCAGGTAATCGGCGCCCAGGGCCAGGGCCTTGGCCAGCAGCGGCCGGAACTTGACGTGCTGGTTGCAGGCCAGGCAGGGATTGGGCGTGCGGCCCAGCAGGTACTCCTGGCAGAAATAGTCCACCACGGTCGAGGCGAACTCTCGCTCGAAGTTGAGGACGTAGTGGGGGATGCCCAGGGCATCGCAGACGGCGCGGGCGTCCTCGCTGTCGTCCACCGAGCAGCAGCGGCGGTGGTGCTGGGGCAGGTCGGGGTTCTCCAGAGTCCACAGGCGCATGGTGACGCCGATGAC
>JAUYDU010000150.1 GCA_030691665.1 Chloroflexota bacterium | reverse complement strand
ACCAATCTGGGGACTGCCTTAGGTTGGGAAGCTCCACAACTGCTCATTCCCAAAACGGCGGACTTGTCCTATTAGGTCCAACGACGTCCACTGCACGAAATGACACATTGTTCTCCAAGAGCTAGTGGTTGCCAAGTCATGCAAACTTGCCCGACCTTTGGCTCGGCCATCTCCCACTATCAGCACAGTACTGCGCGCTCATACTGGCGCTTTGCGCTCTCCGGATGCGTATAGGAGAAGCGCCGGACGGAGTGTATAATGCAGCCATCACTTCCATTGCCGTGCCTCTTGCATACGGGACAAGCCTGGAGAGGGCGCGGTCGCACCTGGACCGCGGTGCCCCGGATCTTCGTCAGGGCTAGCCAATCCTGGGGTGACGGAAGTACACATGCCGAAGAGAGCTCCCCGGTACACTGCCGAGGGTGTGGCAGCGTGGCTGGCAGCAGGCGCCAGAGAGAAGGACGAGTGCGTTCGCAACCCGGACTACCTGGCGGTGAAGTTCCTCGGGACCAAGTACTACCTCATAAGCCAGTTCCCTCCCCTGGTGAAGCTTGTCCTGTGGTGCTTCCAGCAGGTCGTGCCTGGAGGCTACTACTTCCACATAGCCCGCACCAAGCACATCGACGTGACCCGGAAGCATTGCCTTGCTGAGGGGCTGGACCAGTTGGTTGTTCTGGGGGCCGGATATGACAGTAGGGCATACAGGTTCCGGGAACTGCTCGGCAAGACGAAGGTGTTCGAGGTGGACCACCCGGGCACTCAAGAGTACAAGAAGCTTAGACTTGCCAGGATGTATGGCACAGTCCCCCAGTGGGTGACGTTTGTGGCCATGGACTTCAACAAGGAGAGGCTGGAAATCCGGCTACCCCAGAGCGGCTACGACCCCGGGGGGAAGACGTTTTTCATCTGGGAAGGTGTCTGTATGTATATCTCGCCAGCAGCGGTGGACATGGCCCTTTCCTTCGTAGCCCGCCACTCTGGCGCCGGAAGCTCCATTGTCTTCGATTTCCTCTACCGTTCCGTAATAGAGGGGACCTGCGACTACTACGGGGCGCGGGAGGCGGCTCGATACGTCGCTAGGGTGGGCGAGCCTTACGTCTTCGGCATCGAGGAGGGAGACGCGGCGCGGTTCCTGGAGGAGAGCGGATTCGAACTGGTCTCGGAGTTGGGGCCGGAGCAACTCCAGAAGGCGTACCTGATCAGAGGGGACGGCAGTCTCCACGGCAGGGTATACGGCTACACCGGCATCGCGCACGCGCGGGTCAAGTCTCGGCCAGGGTCTACTGGCGCTGACAAGTCGGGGTAGGCTGTGGTCGGGTGCCGCGCGAGCCTTGACTGCGTCCTCCCTGGCATCTGGCGCGTGGATCTGCGCGCGCCCCTGGCCCTCTTTGGGGTGCCGCTGGTCGTGAGGGTCAACCTGTACGTCCTAGAGTCCGCCGAGGGCCTCTACCTGGTGGACTGCGGCCCTTTTGCGGCGTTCTCTCACGTTCGAGCGTTGCTGGCCCGCGCCTTCCCCTCTCGCAGGCTGCGCCGGGTCTACCTGACACACAGCCACTTTGACCACGGCGGAGCGGGCCTGCGATGCGTGAACGACGGTGTGGAGGTGTGGGCTGCGAGTGGTGAGCGTAGCATGGCCAGCGCGGGCGGGCCAACAGGCGTGCCTCAAGCCTTCCGCTACCCGCCGTTCGTGCCCACCAACTGGATAGTCGATGGGGACCGTGTGCCACTGAGAGAATCGTGTCTCACTGCCATCGTGACACCCGGACATACGCCCGGGTCCCTGGCCCTGTACGACGAGGCCAGTGGCGTGCTGTTGTGCGGCGACCTCCTGCTCGGGCCCCTACGGGGGTACGCAGTCACTCTTCTTCTCGCGGTGCTGACTGCGCTGCGCCAGCCAGGAGAAGAGGTCCGCCGCCACATAGAGTCCCTATCCTGCGTCAGGCGCCAACTGGAGGGGCGTAGAAACGTCCTCGTGTTGCCGGGACACGGTGCTCCCTACCACCTGAAAGACCGTCCTGGTGCCTTTGCCCGTTCGGAGAGGTTGCTGCGGCTCGCACTGATGTTGAAACGCCCGTTTCTTCCCTTCGGGAGCGGACGCGCGTGTTGACCCGACGCCAGACCTCCCTGCGTGGAACGGGCATCTACGCTGCCGAGCTTTAGCCCGAATACCCCAGGATGATACTCGGGCAGGAAACGGCCTTAAGCAAAGCCCCTAATCCCTGCTTGACCGAGGGTCCCAAAGGATGTGACCGGGCCAGCCGTACCCTTGTGGGCCTGTGGCGTGAGAAGGTGAGTCGCCCTGGCACTGCCCATACCTCACGCACCAGTCGCACGATCCCCAGCTTTCCCAAGCGGGGGTCGCCATTGGCCAGCCACATGCGGGCCCACAGGAGGAGGTTATGGGCCAGTCCAGCCAGGAGCACCACCATCTCCTGGGCCATCTGCTTTCGTTTCCTCCGCGCTCTCAGCCCCAGCCCTTGCTTGTCCCCTTTGAAGTCGTTCTCTATACCCGCCCGGGCATCGTAGGCCTCCACAGCCTCCTGGGCCTCGAGCTCCAGCGTGGTCACCAGCACCGCGTAATGCATTCCGCCCGGCTTCTCCTCACTGGGTGTGCGGACCGCATACAGCCGCGTGGGCCGCCACAGGTCCACAGGAGTTGCCACCGTACCCACATCCCTCCCCTGGCTGGACGTGGGCAGCCACTGGGCCACCCTGGCCGCCAGCTTCCTCACCCTGGGGCCAGACCTGCTGGACGGGAAGTACCTGCTGAGGACCTCCGACGACACCCTTTCTGCCGCAGATGTGGCCCTGGGCTACAAGCAACTGGCCGAGGTAGAGCGGGCCTTCCGCTGTCTGAAGCACGACCTGGACCTGAGGCCCATGTACCACCGGCTGGAAGAGCGCATCAGGAGCCACGTGCTGCTGTGTTGGCCCCGCCAGGCGGGGCTGGTCCGGGTGGCGGAGAACCGGACTGGCGAGACTTGGGGCAAGCTGCGACACCACCTGGAGAGGATGCAACTGGGTGAGTTCAGTGGCCCAGCCGGGCGAGTGCTGCGCCGCAGCGAGCCCACCCCGTACCAGCGTACCATCTTCAAGGCCCTGGGCGTGCCCGAGCCACCTCAGCTACACCTGGTTGAGCCGCCCCGACTGGTCGGGAGGGCATAGAAACACGCCCTTCCGCCGGCCCCCCAGTTTTCGTATCTACTTTTGTCCCGTGCTCACATCGGACTGTCGAAGACGGGTTAGCGTGACGCGCCACTAAACTAAAGCCAAGGTGAGATCTACAGGGGTATGGCACCGTGGGACCTGACCTGATAGGTGCGTGGAGTGAGCGCAGCAGCCTTCGTCTGCAAGGCAATGCGACAGCGGCGCTTGACCCCCCTCAGTGAGCCTGCGGGTTTCACCTTGGCTTTAGTTTAGGTCTCCCTGGACACC
>JAUYDU010000027.1 GCA_030691665.1 Chloroflexota bacterium | reverse complement strand
ACCCCCGGCCTCACCGTCGGCCGCTACATCGACAAACTGGGCTACAAGGGCATCGACACGACCGAGTTCCTGTTCGAGGACGCCCGCGTGCCCGCGGCCAATCTCCTGGGCGGCCAGGAAGGCAGGGGCTTCCGCCAGGTGCTGAGCGGCCTGGAGATCGGGCGGATCAATGTGGCGTCGCGGGCAGTGGGGGTCGCCCAGGCGGCCCTGGAGGACTCCATTCGCTACGCTAAGCAGCGCTACACCTTCGGCCAGCCCATCGCTGAGCACCAGGCCATCCAGCTCAAGCTGGCTGACATGGCAACCAAGATCGAGGCCGCTCGCCTCCTTACCCACGCCGCTGCCGCCAAGAAGGACAGCGGCGAGCGCTCGGACCTGGAGGTAGGCATGGCCAAGCTGTTCGCTACCGAGGTCTGCCAGGAGGTAGCCCTGGAGGCGATGCGCATCCACGGCGGCTACGGTTACACCAAGGAGATGCGAGTGGAGCGCTTCTACCGCGACGCCCCCTTCATGCTCATCGGCGAGGGGACCAACGAGATCCAGAAGCTGGTCATCGCCCGCGGCCTGCTGCGCCAATATGCCACCTAGCAGAAACGTAGCTGCAGACCTTTTGGTCATTGACAATTTGGTTGCTCTCTGCGGGTTAAAACCCGCAGCTTCCGCCCAAGCTGCGGATTTCAATCCGCAGGGACGTTTTGTTCAATCAATGGCCTTTGGCCCTGCTCGGCAGGGCTAAAGCCCTGCTGCTACGACGATAGAGGGGAGCGGAGGCATGGAGTTCGGCAGATACTTGGAGGAGTTTAAGGTCGGCGACCTGTACAAGCACTGGCCCGGCCGCACCATCACTGAATCTGACGACATCCTCTTCTGCATGCTGACCATGAACCATCACCCCCTGCACATCGATGCCAACTACGCCGCCAGCACTCAGTTCGGGCGCAACGTGGTGGTGGGCAACCTGGTGGTGGACATCGCCCTGGGAATGAGCGTTCGCGACGTCAGCGGCAAGGCTATCGCTAACCTGGGCTTCGAGAAGATCGAGTTCCTGGGGCCCACCTTCCACGGCGACACCATCTACGCCGAGACCACCGTCCTCGACGTACGAGAGTCGGAGAGCAAGCCCGACCGGGGTGTGGTGACGGTGGAGACGCGAGCCACCAACCAGCGGGGCGAGACGGTGATGCGCTTCCGCCGATCGGTGCTCGTCCCCAGGCGGCCGGCGGGGGAGACAACGGGTTGACTGGGGAAGAGGCGGAGCGGCTAGCCCGGGAGCAGAAGCGCTGGCAGGAGGAGACCCTTAAGCCCGGGCTGGAGCGGGGCTCCGCCAAAGGCGGATCCGCCTCCGGCGGAGGCGAGCGCCAGGACGAGTTCACCACCAGCTCCACGACCGTCCAGCCCCTCTACACTCCCCTGGACATCGCTGGCAGCGACTACCTGCGGGACGTCGGCTTCCCCGGCGAGTTCCCCTACACGCGCGGCGTTAAGCCCACGATGTATCGGGGCCGCCTGTGGAGCATTCGCCAGTACGCCGGCTTCGGCACCGCCCAGGAGACCAACGAGCGCTTCAAGTTCTTGCTCGCCGAGGGCCAGCCCGGCCTGAGCGTGGCCTTCGACCTGCCCACCCAGCTCGGCTACGACTCCGATGACGCCCAGGCCGAGGGCGAGGTGGGCAAGGTGGGCGTCGCCATTGACACCCTCAAGGACCTGGAGATGGTCTTCGACGGTATTCCTCTGGACAGGGTGAGCACCTCCATGACCATCAATGCCCCGGCGGCGGTGCTCGTCGCCATGTACCAGGCAGTGGGCGAGAAGCAGGGCGTATCCCCTCAGGAGCTGGCGGGGACAGTCCAGAACGACATCCTCAAGGAGTACGTCGCCCGCGGCACCTACATCTTCCCGCCGCGGCCATCGATGCGCCTGGCCGCCGACCTCATCGCCTACTGCGCCGAGCACATGCCGCGCTTCAACTGCATCAGCGTGGGGGGCTACCACATCCGCGACGCCGGCGCCACGGCCGTCCAGGAGATGGCCTTCACCCTGGCTAATGCCATCGCCTATACCGAGGCCGTTCTGGAGCGAGGCGTCCCGATCGACGATTTCGCCCCGCGCATCTCCTGGATCTTCAACACCCAGAACAGCTTCTTCGAGGAGATCGCCAAGTATCGCGCCCTGCGCCGCATGTGGGCCAGGATCATGCGGGATCGCTTCGGCGCCAGGGATCCCCGCTCCTGGATGTTCCGCACCCACGTCCAGACCGGGGGCGCTACCCTCACCGCCCAGCAGGCGGAGAACAACATCGTGCGGGCGGCCATCCAGGCGCTGGCCTCCGTCCTGGGCGGGGTGCAGTCGTTGGCCCTCGCCTGCTACGACGAGGCCCTCTGCCTGCCTAGCGAGCTGGCCCAGCGCCTGGCCGTGCGTACCCAGCAGGTCATCGCCTACGAGACCGGTGTCGCCGATACCATCGATCCCCTGGCTGGCTCCTACTTCGTGGAGCATCTCACCAACGAGCTGGAAGAGAAGGCCAACGACTACCTGCGCCGGATCGAGGACATCGGCGGCGCTGTGGCCGCCATCGAATCGGGCTACGTCCAGCGGGAGATCCAGGAGGCGGCCTGGCGCCACCAGCAGGAGGTGGACAGCGGCCGCCGCATCATCGTCGGGGTGAACAAGTTCCAGCAGGAGGGCGAAGAGCCCAGGCCTGTCTTTCGGGTAAACCCCGATGTGGAGCGAGCCCAGGTCGAGCGGGTACGAGCCGTCAAGGCTGAGCGAGACAACGCGGCGGTGGCCGCAGCGCTGGTCCGCCTGAGGGATGCCGCCCGGGACGACGCCAACCTGGTGCCTCCTATCCTGGAGGCGGTGCGGGTCTACACTACCATGGGCGAGATGTGCGGCGTCCTGCGAGAAGTCTTCGGCGAGTACCAGGCGGCGAGCGTCATCTAGCGCTATTGACCCGATAGGGTTCTAGAGCGGTAGTATTCGGATAGAGCCGTCGGCGCCTCGCCTTGGAAGGAGGGGAACGTGGGTGATGACTTCCCGAAGTTCACCGCCGCCGTTGTCCAGGCGGCTCCCGTCTTTCTGGATCGCGAGGCGACCATCGACAAGGCCTGCCGCCTCATCGAGCAGGCGGGTGGGCGCGGGGCGCGCCTCATCGTCTTCCCCGAGACGTGGGTGCCTGGCTATCCGTTCTGGCTGACCAGCGCCCTGCCTCTCCAGGAGCCGCTGCGTCTCTTCACTCGGCTGTTCAAGAACGCCGTGGAAGTGCCCAGCGCCGCCAGCGAGGCCCTGGGCCGCGCCGCCGCCAGGGCTGGCGCCTACGTCGCTATCGGCATCAACGAGCGCGACGCCCAGTTCAAGGGCAGCCTTTACAACACCCTCCTCTATATCGACGACCATGGCCGGCTCATGGGAAAGCACCGCAAGCTAATGCCCTCCTACGGCGAGCGTACGGTCTGGGGCTGGGGCGATGGCAGTGGCCTTCAGGTGTTCGATACGCCCCTGGGGCGCGTGGGCGGGCTCATCTGTTGGGAGCACGAAATGCCCCTGGTCCGCTACGCCATGTACAGCAAGGCCGAGCAGGTTCACTGCTCCGTCTGGCCCGCCTATTCCTTCCAGAACGACCACATCGACTTCGGTTGCCGCCAGTACGCCTTCGAGGGCGCCTGCTTCGTGTTGGTGAGCTGCGGCCTCTGGAACGCCGAAACCATACCCGCTGACCTCGGGCTCCAGGGCCGCCCCCTGCTTGAGGCCAACGGCGGCAGCGGCATCATCGGCCCCGGCGGCTACTACCTGGCCGGCCCCCTTTACAACAAAGAGGACATCCTCTACGCCGAAATCGACCTGGAGCAGATTGTCCCCCGCAAGCAGGTGCTGGACGTAGTCGGCCACTACGCCCGGCCGGATGTCGTCCAGCTCCTGCTGCACGACGAACCGCGGTCGCCCGTTGTCCACCGGCTGCTAGACGAGGACCGGGAGGCTCGGGGCCAAGCCGTCTCACCCGACCGCAAGGCCTCGCCCAAGCGGCGCGCGACAAGCCGCCCCGACAGGTCGGGGTAGGAGCCGCCGTGCGCTTCTACGAGCACGAGGCCAAGACGCTCCTGGTGCGCCAGGGCATCGCTGTGCCGGCGGGTCGCCTGGCCCGTTCGCCGGAGGAAGCGGTGGCCGCAGCGCAAGAGGTTGGCTTTCCCGTTGCCCTCAAGGCCCAGATGCTGAGCGGAGGCCGCCTGAAGGCGGGCGCCGTGCGCTTCGCGGAGGCGGCAGAGCAGGTGAGTGCTGCCGCCGGCGCCATCCTCGCCCTGGAGCTGACTGGCCGCCGGCCCATGGGCCTGCTGGTGGAGGCCAAAGCGGAGACCGTCCAGGAATACTACCTGGGGGTGACCTACGACGCCCTGGCCAAGCGCCCCGTAGTCATCTTCTCCGACCGCGGCGGCGTGGACATCGAGGAGGTGGCTGAGAGAGAACCGGAGCACATCGCTCGCCGCCACTTCTCGGCTCTGCTGCCCCCCGCTCTGTTTCCCCTGCGCCAGGCCATCGCTGCTCTGGGCATCGGAGGCGATGAGCTGGGAGCCCTCACAGACATCCTCCATCGCCTGGCCCAAATGTTCCTGGCGCATGACCTAACCTTAGCTGAAATAAACCCCCTGGCTCGCCGGGCCGACGGCTCCTACCTCGCCCTCGACTGCCATCTCGAGATGGAGGACGAAGCCGTAGGCCGCCAGCGAGACATGTTGGACGAGCTGGGCATCGACCCCGCCAGCCACCAGGCCAGGGAGCCCACACCCTTCGAGGGGCGGGCGGTCGAGATCGACCGGATGGACCATCGCGGTGTGGCTGGTCGGGTGGTGGAGTTTGCGGGCCGCCTGGGGCTGATCATCGGCGGCGGTGGCGCTAGCCTGGCCGCCTTCGACGCTGTGCGTCGCCACGGCGGC
>JAUYDU010000024.1 GCA_030691665.1 Chloroflexota bacterium | reverse complement strand
GGAGGTCTTCGATGGCGAATAGTGGTTCAGTCATGGCGGCTGATATTGCAATATTTTACTGTGTAAAGCTCCATCCGCCGTCATTCTACCACAGGCGTCGGATTGTTTCAACGGCTGCGCCGAACATTTGCGGAAAATGTTCAGCCTTTCTATGATGGGTGCACCGTTGGTGGGTGCTTCTCGACCCCCGCCTGAAGGCGGGGGCATCGATGCCGCCCCGTCTACGGGGCGGTGCCGTAGGAGTTTTGAAATAGCTTCTAGCCTTTCTCCTTGCCTTGACACCCGACTAGGCCGATGCTACTTTGAAGGCGCTGGGACCGCCCCGCCAAGCCTGCCCGACTGCCGGCAGAGTCGCCCCCTTCAGCCAGAGGCTGATTCGCCTCCGGCGAAGGCAGGCGGGGGTGGTGTTGTATCCGCAAGGCACCCCGAGCTGTCGGGGCAGATCTGTCCAGCCCCATGAATAAGCGCGTCTACCTCGACCATGCTGCCACCACCCCTCTAGACCCCCAAGTCCTGGAGGCGATGCTCCCCTATCTTACCCGCTTCTGGGGCAACCCTTCCAGCCTGTACGCCGAGGCGCGGGAGGCCCGCAAGGGGCTGGACGCCGCCCGCCGGTCGGTGGCCGAGCTGCTGGGCTGCAAGCCCCAGGAGGTCATCTTCACCAGCGGCGGCAGCGAGAGCGATAACCTGGCCATCCGCGGCGCCGCCTACGCCAGCCTGCGCCAGAGGCGCATCCGCCCCTGGCGGAGCCGCCGTGGCGACCATATCATCACCTCGGCCATCGAGCACCACGCCGTCCTCCACACCGTGCAGCAACTGGAGAAGGAGGGCTTCCGCGCCACCTACCTGCCAGTGGACCGCTACGGCTTCATCGACCTGGCAGCCCTGGAGAGGGCGGTGGCAGCCGAGACCGTCCTGGTGAGCATCATGTACGCCAACAACGAGGTGGGCACCGTCGAGCCGATCGCTGACGCGGCGCGCATCGTGAAGGGGAAGAATCCGCGAGCGGTCTTCCACACCGACGCTGTGCAGGCGGTGGGGACGCTGGACATCAACGTCGACCGGCTGGGTGTGGATATGCTCTCCATCGCCGGGCACAAGATTTACGGGCCGAAGGGCGTGGGGGCCCTTTACGTGCGCAGCCGGGCGCCCTTGCAGCCCCAGCAGCTCGGCGGCTCCCAGGAGCGCAATCGGCGCGCCGGCACCGAGGACGTGGCCCGCGCCGTCGGCCTGGCGAGGGCGATGGAGCTGGCTTGCGGCGAGCGCGAGGCCCGCACCGCTCGCTATCGCTCGCTGCGCGATCGCCTGCTGGCGGAAGTGCCCGTGCGCGTGCCCTACACTCAGATTACCGGGCCGGCAGACCCGATGCGGCGGCTGGCCATTAACTTCAGTTGCTGCTTCCAGTTCGTGGAGGGAGAGGCGGTGCTGATGGCCCTGGATCTCCAGGGCATCGCCGCCTCCAGCGGCTCGGCCTGCACCTCCGGCTCGCTGGAGCCCTCCCACGTGCTGGTGGCCATGGGCATCTCCGAGGAGCTGGCACGGGGGAGCCTGCGCCTGACGGTGGGCAAGGACAACACACTGGAGGAAATCGAGCACGTTCTGGCGGTGCTGCCGGGGATCGTCGCCAAGCTGCGGGCGCTGTCGCCGCTCTGGCGAGCGGGTGCCGAGGCGGCGGCCAGCCCGGGCAATCCCCCCGCTGGGAATTAGAGAAGTTGTGATAAAATAAAGTGGCGAAATCGCCTGCGAAGGGAAGACAACCTTGGACGACCCGGAAGAAGCCCTAGGTCGCAACCTGCTGATCACCTCGGTGGACAACGTCCTCAACTGGGCGCGGGCCTCCTCCCTGTGGCCGGCGACGTTCGGCCTGGCCTGCTGCGCCATCGAGATGATCGCCGTCACCAGCCCCCGCTACGACATCGCCCGCTTCGGGGCAGAGATCTTCCGCCCTTCGCCCCGCCAGGCCGACTTCATGATCGTGGCGGGCACCGTCACCTGGAAGATGGCGCCGTCGGTGCGGCGGATCTACTTGCAGATGGCCGAGCCCAAGTGGGTGATCTCCATGGGGAGCTGCGCCAACATCGGCGGCCCCTTCGCCTACGGCTACAGCACGCTGCCCGGCTGCAACCTGATCATCCCGGTGGACGTCTACGTCCCGGGCTGCCCACCCCGGCCGGAGTCGCTCCTTCAGGGGCTGATGCTGTTGCAGCAGAAGATCAAGCGGATGAGCATCAGCGGCGAGCGGGCGCGGCAGGAGCCCAGCAGCGACTTCAGCCGCTACCTGCCGCCGGACGACCCCGTGCGCCGGGAGCTAGAATCCCTCTTCCCGCCCTATGTCAGGGCTTGAAGAGGGATTCCCCGCCGAATATCTGTCCGGGCCTACTTGCCCAAAAGGAAAAGCAGCGGTGGAGTATAATCGACGGCAGTCAGGACTAGACAAGAGGGTACTTCCAGGCGTAAAGTTTATGGATACGTAAACTTTCTTTCCGAAAGGAGGACATCGTGCCGCGAAAGGCAAAGGACGAGCTGAAGCCAAAGGGCCTTCAGGGCATGTCGGACAAGCTCATCGATAACCACTTCGACATCCTCTACAAGGGCTACGTCAACAAGCTCAACGAGATCGAGGAGAGCATGAAGACCGCCGACCCGGCGGCGGCCAACGCCACCTACTCCCTCATCCGCGAGCTGAAGAAGGAAGAGGTGTTCGCCACCAACGCCATCCAGCTCCACGAGGGCTACTTCCAGAACCTGACCCCCAGCGGGAACAGGCCCGGCGGCGCCATCCTGGAGCTCATCGAGGAGGAGTGGGGCTCCTACGAGAAGTGGGAGGCGGAGTTCCGCGGCCTGGGCCTGGCCGCCCGCGGCTGGGTGGTGCTGGCCTTCAACTGGGACGACGGTCGGCTCCACAACTACCTCACGGACATCCACTCGGAGGGGGTTTGGGCCGCCTCGCCCCTGCTAATCCTGGACGTCTACGAGCACGCCTACTACCTGGACTACGGCGCCGCCCGCAAGGCCTACATCGACGCCTTCTTCACCAACCTCGACTGGAGCGCGGTGAACGCTCGCATCGAGCGTTCGGCGATCATAGAGTGGCGCAAGCAGGCGGTGAGGTAAGGCGACCTCACAGCGGATGCCAAGCGGATATCCGCCGCAGGCAGATCAGCCTCTGGCTGAAGCGGATGGCCTCACACACGACCCCCGCCTGAAGGCTGGGGCATGAGGAGGCGAACCCGATGCCCCCGCCTTCAGGCGGGGGTCGAGAATATACCTGCCAACGGCGAACCGCCTACGCCGACAGGCAGGCGTTGTCAGGTAGACTTTTCGGTAGTAGAATCGTGACAATCGGCACAAGCGCCCGCTAGAGCTAGAGAGGACGGGGAGCAGGCCAGTGT
>JAUYDU010000087.1 GCA_030691665.1 Chloroflexota bacterium | reverse complement strand
GAAGGCGGCGGCGTGGCGGTGGAGGTGACCTGGGTCACGAGCGACTATCTGAGTAGCTGGGGCTCGGCGAAAGCCAAGGAGTATGGAATCGAAAAGTACGTCCTCCTCCTCGTGAAGCTGGACACCCACTCCGGCGAGCTCGGCCGCTACGACCTGGTGGAGGTTGCGAGCTTGCGCCTGGAGGGCGGCGAATATCGGCCAGCGGCCTGGGAGGCGATAGACGACACCTCCCATCACCGCGAGGGCATCCTGGTCTTTCCTCGGCAGGCTCCCGACGGCACGCGGCTGGATGCCGGACCGGTGGAGGTGGTGATGAAGGGAATAGCGGGCGTGCCGGAGCGGATCTTTCGCTGGGAGCTGGCTCCCGACGTGTCTGGAGGGTAGGGTCATGGAATTGGAGAAGATGGGGGAGGTGACTTGATGGCTAAAGACCCGGTGTGCGGCATGGAAGTGGACGAAAAGGAGGCGGCGGCCACTTCCTCCTACGGCGGCCAGACCTACTACTTCTGCTGCCGCGGCTGCAAGGAGCCCGAGAAGTACGCGGGGAAGTGATGAAGTGGTGATAGGCGATGGTGGAGAAAAAGCGCAGGCAGCGGGAGGGCGAGGGTTCGGGGGCCAGCAGTGCCTGGCACCTGGCTGGGGGTTCCGCTGGGCAGACGGCGGCGGAGCGGCGGGCGGCGCGGGCTGGTGCGGCGCAGCCAACGCCAGGGCCGGTGCCCACCGACACGCTAGTGGCCAAGCCGGCAGCACCGCGGCGATTGCTGACGCGCCGCACCTTTGTCCTGGGCGGCTTCTGGTCGGGGCTGGCCATGTCCGTGGTGGGGATGATAGGCGCCCCTTTGGACTTCATGTGGCCGCGCAAGGTGAAGGGCTTCGGCGCGCCCGTGTCGGTGTCGGCGAGG
Source organism: Chloroflexota bacterium (assembly GCA_030691665.1). GTDB lineage: Bacteria > Chloroflexota > Dehalococcoidia > SM23-28-2 > SM23-28-2 > JAUYDU01. The sequence goes on along the minus strand of JAUYDU010000087.1, from coordinate 2,307 downwards.
CGCATCCCCAAGCCGGGCGCCGACCCGGTGCGCATTGCGGAGGGTCGGCTCTGGCTGGTGAACCTGGAGCCCGGGCAGGAGGGCTCGCCGGGGGGAGTGCTGGCTCTGTATCAGAAGTGCCCTCACCTGGGCTGTACAGTGCCCTGGCGGCCCGAATTCGAATTTGCCGGCAGCAAGGGATGGTTTCGCTGTCCCTGCCACGGCTCGACCTATACCAAGGGCGGCATCCTGGTCTTCGGGCCGTCTCCCCGGCCCCTGGATACGATGAAGGTGGAGGTGCAGGCCAACGGCGACCTCATCGTGAACACCGGCCAGATAACCCTGGGTGGGGCTGATGACCCCCTGCGGGCGGTGGCCCTGGAAGGAGCCGCCGTCGCTGCCTCGGGGCCGCGCCTCCACTTCGAGCGGGAGCCCATCGACCTGGGGAGTGTGGCGATAGGGCGGACGGAGGAGCGGACGATCGAATTCCACAACCGGGGGAACGAGCCCCTGACAGTGAAGGTGGTTCGCTGGGGAGCCGACCCCGACGCGCCCGCTACCTGCGGCTGCGGCGTGGAGGATGTGGTGGTAGAGCCGGAAGTAGTTGAGGCGGGAGGCCGGGGGATGCTGCGGGTGTTCGTCAAGGGGCTGGAGGGCATGGAGGGGATGGAGGACAACATGCTGGTGGAGCTGGAGTCTAACGACCCGACCAGCCCTCAGTACGGGCTGAAGGTGCAGTTCAGGATGGCGTCCTAGCGGTGCAAGGGGGGTCAACATGAGTAGACAGAGGTCGGCGAGAAAACCGAGCGTTGCTCCGAGCGACGAAGCAGAGGCCGGGCGGCCGGCTCCCGCACCGGACTGGAGGGCCTCGAAGCTGACCCAGCGGCGGTACGACCGGCAGGCCTGGACGTACGACCTTAACCCGATGCAGGCGCTTATGGAACTGGCCTTTGCCGCCAGGCTGCGGCGCCGCCAGTGGGAGAAGGTCGGCGGTCGGGTGCTGGAGGTGGGCGTCGGCACAGGCCGGAATATGCCCTATCACCCGGCCCAGGCTGACGTGACGGCCGTCGACCTGAGCCCCAAGCTCCTGAGGCGAGCAGTAGGCAAGGCCCAGAAACGCGGCGCGGGCCCGGAGTTCGCCCTTATGGATGCCCAGAGCCTGGGGCTGGGCGAAGGCGGTTTTGATTGGGCCGTCACGACCTTCGTCTTCTGCTCGGTGCCCGACCCCGTGCGGGGCCTATCGGAGATGCGCCGGGTGCTGAAGCCGGGCGGCCGCGTTATACTGCTGGAGCACGTGCGCAGCAGGAATCGCATTCTGGGGTGGATCATGGACCGGCTGAACCCCCTGGCGGTGCGCCTAGCGGGGGCCAACATCAATCGCGATACGGTGGCCAACGTCTCGCGGGCGGGCTTCGAGGTGACAGACGTGGGGAGCTTCATGGGAGGCATCGTGAAGCTCATAGAGGCGCGCAAGAGAGGCTAGCGCTGACTTTGGCGGGTATGCGGACGGCGGCCGCGGTGACGGCGGCCAAGCTGACGGCGGCCCTGAGTCGTCGCCTGGGCAGGGGTGGTGGCACCGCCCTGCCCGGCCTGGTGGCGGAGGCGGTGGCCCCCGGCGTGGCCGGCCGCCTGGCGGCCCAACTGGGCCACGGCTGCGTTCTGATCACCGGCACCAACGGCAAGACCACTACTGCGCGCCTGGTCAGGAACATCGCTCAGGCGGCGGGGTACTGGCCCGTCCACAACCACAGCGGCTCGAATCTGATGCGGGGGATCACGGCCAGCCTGGCGGAGGCAGCCGCTGGCCGGGGTCGCCTGCCCCAGCCGGAACGGCGGCTGGGCGTGTTCGAGGTGGACGAGGCCACTCTGCCAGAGGCGGCGGCCGCTCTGTCCCCCCGCGCAGTCGCCTTCACCAATCTGTTCCGCGACCAGCTCGACCGCTACGGCGAGGTGGATAGCGTGGCGGCCCTGTGGCGGCGAGCGGTGGCCGCTCTGCCTGCGTCCACCATCGTCGTCCTCAACGGCGACGACCCCGCCGTGGCGAGCCTGGCCGACTCGTCGGGATGGGGCGGGCCCGTCCTGTTCTACGGCGTTGGAGACCTTTCCTGCGCTGTCCAGCAGATCGAGCACGCTGCCGACGCCCGCTGGTGCGCCGCCTGCGGCGGCGAGTACAGCTACGGAGCCGTCTTTTACGGCCACGTGGGCCACTGGGCCTGCCGCGGCTGCGGCCGGACGCGGCCAGCGGCCCAGATCGAGGCCACCAGGGTGGAGCAAGCCTGTAGTGAGCGAAGCGAATCTAACGCCGACCAGCCGCTGAGGCTATCTCTG
>JAUYDU010000522.1 GCA_030691665.1 Chloroflexota bacterium | reverse complement strand
CAGCATCACGTTGGAGTTGCCGGAGGAACTGCCTCCCGTGGAGATAGATGCCAGGCGCATCGTGCAAGTCGTCCAGAACCTGCTCGACAACGCCGTCAAGTATTCCCCTCAGGGTGGGGGAATCCACGTCGGCGTGGAGCTACGCCAAGGCGAGCTGGTGGTGAGCGTCGCGGATCAGGGCATCGGGATAGCCAGCAAGGAGCTTGACGTCATCTTCGACCGGTTCTACAGGGTGGAAAACGCGGGCCTGCGCGACCCCGCTGGGATGGGGCTGGGGCTGGCCATCTGCAAGGCGCTGGTGGAGGCACACGACGGCCGCATCTGGGCGGAGAGCGAGTTGGGCAGAGGCAGCACCTTCCGCTTCACTCTGCCTGTGGCCCCGGCGGAACATTTCCTGGCGCGGACGGCATGATGGCCAGAGTCTGCCCGACGACCTGGAAGACAAGAGGTCTTATGGAGGGGTAGGCCATGCAACAAGAGACCATCCTTGTGGTAGAAGACGATTCGAGGATGCTCCGCTTGGAAAGCCGGCTTCTCCAACTGGAGGGCTATACCGTTATCGCAGCCTCTGACAGCCCTGCAGCCCTCCAGGCATTGGAAGAGAATGAAGTCGCTCTCGTGCTCTTGGATCTGATGATGCCGGGGACGGACGGGTACGGCATATGCCAGCGAATCCGCGACTTCTCCCCGGTGCCGATAGTCATGGTGACGGCGCGGGGCTCCGACGAGGACAAGGTGAAGGGATTCATGTCAGGGGCCGATGACTACGTCACCAAGCCCTTCAATCCAGAAGAGCTGGCATTGCGCGTGAAGGCGGTGCTGCGCCGGTGCAGGCCCCAGCCAGAGCTGGCCAGGGCCATGATATGCTGTGGCGACCTGACTCTAGACCTCGCCAGACGTTCTGTGTGGGTCGGACGACAGAAGGTCATGCTCACCCGCACCGAATACTGTCTCCTGACCTATCTCTTCCAGCATGCAGGCTACCTGCTCACCACCAACGAAATACTGAGGCACGTCTGGGGCGATGGATACGAAGACAATCCCACGTTTGTGCACGTTTATGTCTCCAAACTAAGGCAGAAGCTTGGAGACGATGCCCGAGACCCCAAGTACATACTCACGCGACCTGGTATTGGCTACATGGCTTGCCGCTGCAGCCAGCAGGACTCCGCTCTTGCGGCCTGAATCGCGGCGCGGAGTCCTTCGCGAACCCGCATAGCGGCCGCCCTCCGTCAATCTTCCACCTACGCCTGGGCCTGAACGCCAGCGCTCGAAAGGGCCGGTGCAAGCTGTGCCTCCTACTGAGCCTTGAAGGGCTGGGCAGCGAACATGACTTGGCTCATTGGATGAACTCTTGCAGGAACCGCGTTGGCCAGCCAGAAGCATAACTGCCAGGAAGGCATGCTTGCAGACGTAGCTGACCCCCTGGCCTGACTCCCCGCGTAAGTCATTCGTCACCAGTGCAACGTAGGGCCGACAGCGTCCTGCACAATCAGCCAGAATAGTGGTCCAGTCCAGACTCCGGATCTGGATTGAACCGAACGCTGCAATGTTCACTCCATCGATGATGTCTTGTCAGGTGCGGAGCGCGCACGGTGCTTACCGTTGGACTGAACGCTGCCCACGAACCCTTTGGGATGTCGCTAGATGGCGGTCAGGGCCCAACGAACTCGCCCCGCGTGTGGAGGGCAGCCAATCCAACCATCATACTGAGCCGGTTCAGAGGGTTTGCCAGGCAATAGAATCCACGTTCGTAGACGCGGATGATGCCGCCGATGTGGGGCATAGTATGACCAAGCTCTGCCACTCCTGACCCCACCACCGAAAGCAGACAGGCTGGGGAATTCCAGCTTTGCTACTGTGTTCTTCGCTGAATCCGCTCGATGGCTCCATGGACGAGCCCGGCGCGTGATTCATTCTCCAGCTTTGTCCTCAACAGAGGCAAGTCGTCTCTCGTCCCATATTCCGCGAACAACGACAATGCCAATTCCTGCTCTGGCCAGGACTCGTGGAGAAGTTCCCGTGCTGCTTCCCTCAACTCGGATGACGGCACCCCCTTCACAAACTGGCCCGGATCCCAACTCCAACCAGGTATGACATGGATTCCTCCCGACATTCGAACGTCAGATAGAAACCCGAGAAATGTGGTGCCACCGGCTTTGCACCAACACGCAGTAGTCGCGATCCCAGGATCAGGAATCGCTATCGAAACGTTCTTCTCAACCTGAACGTGCCGAGCAATGACGAGGCCCATCGACGCCAGTAGTACGCAATCCCAGCACGCGTCCTCGGTGAATGCGATGGCCGCAAGCGCGTCGACAGCTTTCTTATTGCAGATTCCGGCCAGAGCGAACATCGCCTCCACACGGCATTCGAGGGCACACCTCGAGATACGGGAATCGATGTCCGCCGGGCAATGGTAAACCAGGTCAGTCGCCAGGGGTTGCACGGCATCGTCTCCCCCGCGTAGACCAAGTAGTTCAGCGATTGCGGCGCGCCGCACCAAGAGACCGATGGCGTTCGACACTGCCTGGGCATCAGGCTCTCCTACCTCAACGATGTCCCTGATGTTATAGGCACGAAGCCCCAGAATCAGCAGCCGTTCGAACTCGTCCTCGCCAAGTCTCCGCTCAACCTCCCATATGGGTTCACCGATCAAATCGTCGAAGTAGTTGGCTGCCAAGTAGCCAGCTATGTCAGGG
>JAUYDU010000368.1 GCA_030691665.1 Chloroflexota bacterium | reverse complement strand
GATGACCAAGCGGCGAATAAGAAGTAGAGAAAGGAGGAGACATGGCTAGGAAGTTCGTGTACGACAACAGGGAGTACCCAGACCCAGACCCCAACCTGACCGTGGAACAGGTGAAGACTACGATGTCCAGCTTCTTCCCCGAGCTGGCCATCGCCACGGTCCAGGAGCGCCAGCAGGGGCAGGACACCGTGTACGAGTTCGAGAAGCGCGTCGGAACCAAGGGATGACTCCCCAAGACCTGGTCAAGGCGCTGCGCACTGTCCCGGAGAAGAAGCTCCGGCTGGTGGAGTTGGCCTGGGAACTGGCCAACGAGGAGGGGGAGTTGAACGTCGAGGCGGCGGCGGAGCGGGTGGATGAGGTGGACGCGGCCGCCAGGGAGGTCGGAGCCTACATTGAGGCCACCAGGAGGCTGCTTTGGCGACTGAACGACTTGGCCCGCTGGTGACTCTGGCCGGCGCCATGCGCCAGAGTGCGCCGCCGTCCCTCCACCGCCTTCTGCAGTGGCTCGACCAGGGCGCGGATTATCGGGAGTTCGTCCTGCTGACGCGCCAGTACCTGCCCGAGCATGAGGCGGAGATCCTGGGCGAGGCGGGCGTGAACATCCAGATAGCCACCTTTGCCCAGCGGTTTGGGGAGCGCTACTTTGACCTCGCGAGCGAGTTCACCGACGGTATGGTGGAGGAGTACCAGTACCTGACTGCGTGCATCCCCATCCAGCCGCTGGGCATCAGCTGGGACGACTACCACGACCTGAACAGTTGGCGCCCCGGCTACCAGATGCTGCTGGCCCTGCCGCAGGACCCCACCGTGGACCCTGGACGTCAGGGGCCCCGCGTAGCCCTCCTGGACTCTTGTTCTGAGTTCGTCCCAGCCGCACTGCTGGAGCGGACCGGCCAGGGGTACGCCAGGGAAGAGCTCCACCAGCGGCTGGACGGCGCCAGGTTCGAGGCCGCGGCGCTGGCAGCCGACTGGCTGTGCGGGGACACAGATAACGCCTTCCTGGACGCAGACGAGACGATGCCGATCCAGGAGCAGTGGGATCCCGAGACGGTGCGGATACTCACGGAGCACTGGGCCAGGGCCAGGGATGTCCGCGACCGCATCCACTCGCTAGCGGAGTGGCTGGAGGTGGAGCCGGGCTCGCGGTTCCGGGAGTTGCTGGACCGCATAGAGGGCGAACCGCAGCCCCAGTACGACCCAAGGCAGATGAGGCTGCCCGGACGTGAGTTTGAACCAGAAGGAGTCCAGGCATGAAGCAGGCCAGCGACCGGACTGAGCCCTGGCGGTGGGCGGTGCCTCCGAAGATGAACCTGCCCCCTGACGAACTCAGGGCCCGCATAGACATCCACAACGAGACCATCGTGCTGCGCATCTTCGACAAGGGGACGGCCGTGGTGAAGCCCGTGTCTGCCCTGGACGTGGCCCAGGCGTTCTTCGCGGAGATCCCCCTCTCCTCTGGCATCCTGCCGGCACAGGCGCTCTGGTGGGCCTCCATCCGCGAGGGCCGAGAGGTCGCCATCTGGATACCACCAAAGGTCTGGCCCGTGGCGGTGCAGTTGGAGGCATTCAAGCCACCCCGCCGTCTGCGTGTACCCATGCCGGGGCTGGTCTTCGTCTGCCAGCCCTCCCGTCCACCCAGGGTCTATGCAGCCAAGCGCCGGCCCACAGGGCCCAAGGCGCAGCTCTACCACGCCCCTCTTTTCAACGTCTTTCAAGATGGGCGGACCTGCGCCGGCACCCAGCACTACAGCCATGACATAGGCAAACACCCGTGGGAGTTCATGGCCTCGTTCTTCACGCACGCGGCGCATGTCCAGGGACGCTCGAAGCGATACCCAAAGGACCTCGTGGCCCTCTGGGAGGAGCTGGATGGGAAGCGCCGCTATCCCCTGGGCGACCTGGTGTCCTGCTGCAAGGTGGAGAACGTAGCGCCAACAGGAGCGACGTCATGAGGGGCGTCGCCGGTTACCTGGTTAACCATCTGGACGGCCTGCACGGCGACGGTGGCCAGGCCTACGACTACATCCTGGCGGCCAACGGCCTCTTTGTACGGGCCGAGAAGCTGGGGCTGGGGGGCGTGCCCCTGCTGCGTGCCACGGTCCGGGTGGCCGAGGCACAGGTACGGGGGCTGGCACCCATCCAGGAACGGTTGGAACTGCCCCAAGGGAAGGCGTCGGAGCTGTGCTGGCACAGCTTCCTGGCGGTGGCGGCGCAGCAGGCGTCCAACGAGGTGTATGGAGCCGTCTGCTGGCGGGATGGGGCCTACCACATGGTGACGCCGGAGCAGGAGGCTGGCGGCGCCCACGTGGAGTACCAGGCCGTAGCGGACACGGTGGTGGACATGCATTCTCACGGCTACATGGGGGCGTGGTTCAGCACGACGGACAACCAGGATGACGCGGGCTTCCGCATCTCCATCGTCGTGGGCCGCATGGACATGCTGGTGTGGGAGGTGGAGGCCCGGGTGACAGTGTACGGCTACACAGGGAAGGTGTACGTGGGGGATATCTTCGGATAGGGGGAGTGAGCATGTACCGGCTGGACAACAGCCTCGTAAGGGGCGGGCGCACCATCGCCCTGGTGGGCTGCGGGGGCACAGGTGGCTTCGTGGCCGAGGGGCTATGCCGGCTCTTCCGCGGCACCAGGGCGCGCATCATCCTGGTGGACGGCGACCGGGTGGAGGAGCGGAACCTGCTGCGCCAGAACTTCTACCCCGAGGAACTGGGGATCTTCAAGGCCCAGGCCTTGGCGGAGAGGCTGGCCATGAAGTTCCGGATGCCGGTGGGGTACGCCCTGGACCCGCTGATGAACCCACTGGAGGGGCAGTGTGGTCCCCGGTGGCGCCAGCTCAACCCGGGCCTCCTGGTGGGGTGCGTGGACAACGCCCCCGCTAGGGTGGCCATGCACCACTGGACCGAACGTTGGTCCCTGGGCTGGTGGGTGGACGTGGGCAACGGCGAGGAGTTCGGCCAGGTGCTGGTTGGCAACCGGCCACCGGGTAGGCTGGAGGGCACGTTCCATGAGAAGGAGGGCATCTGCACTGGCCTTCCCAGGCCCACGGACCAGCGGCCGGAGATGCTGCTGCCTCGGCCTGATGAACTTCAGGGGCCCAACTGCGCCGAGGCGGTGGTGGCTGGGGCGCAGTCGCCCACCATCAACCAGGCCATGGCGGCGCTAGCCCTGGAGGTTGTGAGGCGCATCGTGGAGGGCACGTGCACCTGGATGCAGGTATCCCTGGACCTGGCGGCCGGGACGATGCAGGTCACCCACGCCACTCCCGAGGTGGTGGCGCAGGTGGCGGGCGTGCCGGCACAGGCCCTGGTATATAAAACCGATGGACGAAAGGAGTAAGCCATGACACAGCAGAACGCACAGCAGGCCAACGGCAACCAGGTGGGTCTCAAAGTGGTCCTGGAGCAGATGGAGCGTGGTGTGGTAGTGGGCGTCCAGGCGAAGGGCTGCGACCCGGTATTGACCGTGCTGGGTGGCACGCCTCTGGAGCAGGCGCTGGACCGGGTGCCGGAGCTGCTGGCGGCGGCCAGGGAGCGGTGGGCGCAGATCCCAAAGATGCCCGAGTACCAGCGGCCGCCGGAGCCCAAGCCGGCGGCGAAGGCACCGCCGGCCCAGGCGCCCACGCCTAATGCCCCGGCCAAGCCGGAGCAGCCCGAGGTGGTCCAGAACAGGCTGATGTAGAGGCGCGCCGCGGTGACAGTGGCTATGTCAAAGCCTAGCTGGTCTCACTTACCAAGGCGGTGAGCACGCCATTGCGACCAGTCTATGCGGTGGACCCCGCGTACAACCGGTTCAAGTCTCACTTACCAAGGCGGTGAGCACGCCATTGCGAGAGGGCAGACCGCCTCTGGACGTCGAACTTCTCCAGTCTCACTTACCAAGGCGGTGAGCACGCCATTGCGACTGCCCGCTACAGCGATTATACCTCGTTCCCGCCAACCTCAACAGCCCTCAGTATTTTGAGAAGGTTACGTGCCGCGTTCTCATCCTGATCCCATTCGCCCCCGCATCTGCTGCACCTGTGGCGAACCTCCTTCCTGGCGTCAAATTGCTCCCGGTTGGCGCAGTAGGAGCACTCCTGCGTCGTATACTGCGCCGGAACCTTCACGACC